>CAYYZI010000164.1:0-6290 GCA_964475675.1 uncultured Geminicoccaceae bacterium | reverse complement strand
GTCCCCGGCAGGAGGCGCAGGCGCAGCCCGCCACCTTGACCTGGTCGGAGGCCCCGGCGATGCCCCGCCGCTCGGCCGGATCGGCGGTGGCGATATCGTCCGCGACCCGCACCGTGCGGGTCTCGATACCCTCCTCGGCGGCCAGTTCCGCGGCCATGTCGAAGTTCATGTTGTCGCCGGCATAGTTGCCGTAGACGTAGAGCACGCCCGCGCCGCGATGGGCGGCCCTGGTGGCCAGCAGGATCTGGTCCGGCGGCGGGGCGGCGAACACCGCGCCGGAGACCGAGGCATCGGCCAGGCCCTCGCCGACGAAGGCCGAGTACATGGGCTCGTGGCCGGCGCCGCCGCCGATCACCAGCCCCACCTTGCCCTCGGGGATTCGCCTGCGGTGGAGCACCTGCGCTCCGGCAACGCGCACCAGATCGTCCTCGGCGAGACGGACGATGCCGTCGAGCACCTCGGAGACGATATCGGCGGGATCGTTGAGGATCTTCTTGACCCTGGTCATCGGCTGTCCTCCTCCCCGAGGCGGGCCTTGGCCTCCTCCGCGGAAAGCCCTTCGTGGATCATCGCCCGGACGATCCGCATCAGCCTGCGCCGGTCGTCGGCCTGGAACAGCGATCGCCCGAACATGATGCCGTTGGCGCGTCCCTGCAGAAGCCTGGCGACGAGATCGATGGTGTCCTCCGCACCGCCCTCGCGCGGACCGCCGGCGATCATCACCGGCGCACCCATGGCCGCCGCCACCACCTGCCGGCAGCCGCGGACGCTGCCCGCCCAGTCGCATTTGACGATGTCGGCCCCGATCTCGATGGCCATTCGGGCATTGGCCGCCACCACCGCACCGTCGAAGACCTTGCGATACAGGCCTTCGCGCGCGGCCATCGGCTCCGCCACATAGACGATCCCCAGCTCGCGCGCCCGCCGCGCGACCGCCCCGGCGATCTCGAACATGCGGTCTTCGAGAGCCGGATCGCGATGGCCGACGAAGAAATAGGTGAGCACCGCCTCGGCTCCCATGCGCGCCGCATCCTCCACCGAGGCGACGAGGCGGGTGTGGCCCTCCTCGTACCCGATCTCGCCTCCCATCCGCCACATGGTGGTCTGATCGACGCGCAATATGGCGGCCGGTGCCCCGCGGGTGGCGAACAGATCGGCGCAGGCAGCGAGCGCTCCGGGCGACAGGATGACCGCGTCGAAGCCGGCATCGACGGCGTCCTGGATGGCCGCGCGGAGGTCCACGAGCCCCGGGATCGGCCCGAGCTGCATGCCGTGGTCGGCGGCGAAACAGGCCCCCTTGCGCCCGGCGCCCGGAAGGATGCGTCCCAATCGAACCTGCTTGCCGATGCCTGCCGTCATGCCCTTCGTCTCTCCTCCCGCTGCCCGCTGCCCGTCTTGCGCAGGGGGACCAGTTCGACGGGCACGCCCGCCTCCAGCAGCGCCTCGATGCGCTCCGGGTCCGCGCCCTCGGTGGTGAACACATGGTCGAACGCGTCGAGCCGGGCGAAGAAATGCAGTGCCGACTTGCCGAACTTGCCGTGGTCGAACGCGAGAACGGCGCGGTCGACGGAAGCCTTCATCGCCAGCTTGGCCCGGACCAGCGCATTGTCGTGCAGATAGGCCGAGACGCCGTGGACCCCGGCCGTGGAGAAGACACCGAGATCGGCCCGCAGCCGTTCCATCGCCAGTTCGCATTCGAGGCCGAGAAACGCATCGGTGACCGGGTCGTACCGCCCGCCCGGACAGATCACCGCGATATCCTCCTGGCGGCAGAGGCCGGCCAGCAGGCTCGCGGCATTGGTGATGACGGTCAGCGGCTTGCGCTCGGGCAGCAGTTCCGCGAGGGCGGTTGTGGTGGTGCTGTCGTCGAGAACCACCGTCATGCCCGGCTCGATCAGTTCGGCCACGCGGCGGGCGAGCGCCGCCTTGGCGTCCCGGTTCTTGCGCTGGCGATAGGTGAAATTGCTTTCGAAGACGACGCTCGGAAGCACCGTCACGCCGCCACGGACACGACGCACGCAGCGCATCTCGACGAGGCGGTCGACGTCGCGGTGGATGGTCATCTTGCTGACACCGAAGCGACGCGCCAGCTCCTCGAGACTGGCGGTCTCCTGCTCGCACAGGAAATCGAGAAGCCGCTCGCGGCGCGCCTCACCCGACATGTCGAACCTTTCATCTTTGATGTGACATTGTACCAGATCGGATGTGACGTCAAGCGCCAACGGACGGGATGTGACGTCGAGCAAAGAAGGCGGGGGAGCTCACGCTCCCCGCCGGATCCGGAAATGCGCGCGGAGGTGGTTCAGGGCTTCGGGCGGAGCACGCTTTCCATCAGCAGCACGGTGTAGGGCTGCCAGGGCGAGAGCAGCCAGCGCAGGATCACCCGGCCCTTGCTGTCGATCTCGGTGTAGCGCTCCAGCACGTAGGGACCGTAGAGCTCCCCCTCGTCGGGGCCCTGATGGGCGATGGTGCCATCGTTGATGTAGCGCCCCCAGGCGCGGCCGCGGCCGTAGTCCTTCTTCGGATCGAACAGGGTCAGAGGCGCGCTCCAGGGCCCCCAGGGCGCGGTCGCCACCCGCATGCGGATGGTCTTCTGCCGCCAGTTGTAGGTCGCGACCCAGAGTTCGAGGGCGCGGTTGTAGTGGATCAGGGGCTCTCCGAAGCCCCAGGCGTGCATCGCCCTGCGCTCGGACGGCAGGCCCGGCCCGTGATCGATGGCGAAGATCGCTACCGCGTCCTTCTCGCGGGAGGACCAGGAAAGGCGGAGCTCGCCGGCCGGGTCGCCGGTGATCCCGGAGAGAAAGCGGGTCGCCTCGCAGTTCCCCTGGCGCAGCGCGCTCAGGGTCATCGCCGCCAGATAGACGTCGTCGTGATCGTGATCACCGCTGCCGAAGACCAGCACCCAGGGGCCGGCGCCGGACAGTCCGGGCGGCGCCTCGGCCAGGCCCTCGACGGCGATGTCGATGAAACGGCTGCGACCGAAGTCGCAGAGCTTCTCGAAGGAACGGCCGTCGTCCCGGGAACGGGTGAGGATCGAGGCGCTGGCGGAATCGACCGCGAACCAGGCGAAGATGGTCGCACTGTCGTCATCGCCGATGGCCGCCACCGGCACGTTCAGGGTGCCGAGATCCACGCAGTCGCTGACGCCCTTGTCCGGACAGGAAATCCTCGGATTGCGATAGCCGCGCCCGCTCTTGGGATCGGTCAGGAGGTTCAGCTTGAAATCGCCCACCCGGCGGGCGTTCGTCCAGCCGATCGCATCGTCGTGGCGCGCATCCCAGCCGGGCGCCTCGGGATCGGAATCGCCGAACAGCAGCCACAGCCTGCCCTTGTATTCGAAGGGCGCGCCGAGATCCGTGTAGGCGAGACCGAAGCGTGTTTCCGTGCGCTGGCGGGTCGATTTCAGGGTTTCGAAGTCGATGTCGCCGATGATCTGTTCGCGCTTGCGGGTGGAAAGGAGCTCGAGCGGCGGCGCGAAGCCCGTTCCCGGGGCGCCGACGGTGGCCGATCCGCCGCCCCCGCCGCCGCTGGTGCCGCCGCCCCCGCCGCCGCTGTTCCGGGTGAAGACCAGCCGGCCGAGATTGAGATTGTAGGTGACCTCTCCCCCGCCGGCGGCGGTGAACCAGACATCGTTCTCGCCGCTGCCCTTGGGCACCAGGCTGGCGATGAAACCGGCGGGGAACAGGCCCACCTGCCGCCAGGGTCCCCAGGGAGCCGGCGCCTCGAACAGGGCGCCCGCCGGATAGGGCTCGTCGGTGGCGAGTCCGAGTGCGCTTCCCTTGGCGATGCCGACGAAGCCCGAAAGAAAGATGTAGCGCCCGATGCCCGGGTGGTACATCGCCGAGCCCTGGGCGAGGCTCGACAGCCCGTCGAGCGGTCGCGCCTTGTCGGGGTTGCGCTTCCATCTCGGCTTGCCGTCCTTCATGCCGGCGAAGTAGCGCCAGGCATCGTAGTCGACGACCGGATCCCGGCCACCGGAGAAATCGAGCTTCACGCGGGCGAGATAGATGCGGTTGGGACGGGGATCGGGGGCAACTTCCTCCCCCATGGCGAGGGCGTAGAGATAGCCGTCGCCGAAATCGCCGTAGGCTTTGTCGCGCTGGATGAACATCATCACCCGGAAGGGACTGTCGCCGCCCCAGGGCGAATCCGGTGCGATCTTCCAGTTCTCGCCGCCGTCCCGGGAGCGGGCGATGTAGCCGTAGGTCGGCTCTCCGGGTGGGAAATGCATCTGCGCATAGAGGTTCGCGCCGATGGCGATGATGCTCGAGGGCTTGTCGCTGTGTTCGTAGATCGCGAGGTCGCCGTAGGGCACATGGCGTGCGCGAACACATTGGTCGGGGCCGGAGCAGTCGGCGAATTCGGGCGGATCGCCGTCGAGGACCAGCAGTCCCGCCGGGGTGTAGAGGCACTGGCGCAGACAGGAGGCGCAGGAGAATACCTCGCAGTACTCGTTGTTCGGTTCGCGCGGAAGAAAGCAGCCCGGCCGCACCTCCCGCTGCAGATCGTCGAACTCGTCCGGTTCCCCGAGGAGCAGCGTCGGCAAGCAGTTCTTCATGCCGGTGCCGTCGCCGAACATGGCATAGAGCCGCCCGTCGCCGGCCCAGGTCATCGTCCAGATGTCGCCCACATAGGGATAGCGGATGTAGGGCGTTTCCAGGCGAACGCCGGAGATGGCGCAGCCCGGACAGGGTGACGGCGGGAATACCGTCGGCTCCTGTGCCTGCGCCCCGTCGCCGGCGCATCCTCCGAGAAGCAGCAGGAACAGGGCGGAAAGCGGGAAACGCCAACGCATGGCCGACCTCACGGAGGTTGCAGACGGTAGGTATGGAACGGTTCGGTGACGAGCCTGCCGGAAACTTCCAGCCGGGTTCCCGTGGTGACGTCGAGGACGCGGTCTCGCCCTTCGGTGGGAAGTTCGAAACGGGCGAAGGCAAAGACGGCGACGGCATCGCCGTCGTCACGCGTCCAGGAGACGCCGAGCCACTCCTCGCCGCGACCGATCAGATGGCGCCGCTGCATCAGGTCGCGAACCGCCGCGTGATCCCGGTTGGCACGGGCTACCGCTTCCCGTGTCGGCGCGTCGAGCCGTTCGAGAAAATCGAGGATGCTGATCGACACCGCACCGCCCGCTGCCAGTGCCCGGTAATAGCTCGCCGGTTCCACCTCGGTGTCCGCGACATAGCGGTAGAGACCGTATTCCCGGCCCCGGATGGCGGCGAAGGCGCGTTGCGCCACCGGCGCTTCCTCGGGATTGGCGAGCAGTTCGCCGCCGAAGCCGCCGCCGGAGATGCCGAAGGGGCCGACACCTTCGAGGAGGATGGTCGAGAGGCCGGCCCGACGCCAGGCCTTCTGCAGGGCGATCGAACGCGAAAGGGAGGGCTCGGGGGCCGGGGCGCGGGCATTGGCATAGACGCCGAAGGTCAGCCAGGAATCGACGAGGAAGCCGGCGAAGGGCACGGCCCGCGCGAGCCGGGCGGCGGCCCCGGCCGCGTAGTCGAACCAGCCACTCTCCATGGCGGTACCCGTGATGTCCCCGTAGTCGGCGTCTTCCGGCCGGCCGTCGATGCGCCAGCGCAGCCAGTCGGGATGCTCGACCAGGAGCGGCGAGGAGTTGGAAAGATGCCCGGGGGTGGTCCAGAGGAGGAGGTCGATGCCCCGTTTCCGCGCCGCTCCGGCCAGCCGCCGCAGCCCGTCGCGCCCGCCGAGCACGGGTTCGGGCACCAGCCGCCAGGGGGCGTTGGCGGAGCCGAAGCTGCCGCTGCCCGGCAGATACTCGGCCTCGTCGTGCCCCCAGTCGCTTTCCCAGGGGCCGTCGATCAGGAAACGCGAGAAGGCATGCGCCTCGGCGACCTCCAGCGCCTCCCCGGCGAGTTCGGCGAAATAGTCCGGTCCGGCGGCTCCCGCCGCCCGCGGCTCGAAACCATGGCTGTGCCACAACATGGGGCGGACTTCACTGCACCCGAGCCCGAGATCCTCGCGCCAGCCCGCGGCGAGCGTATCGTAGAGCGCGGTCCAGCGGTCGAGGGCGGCCCATTTGTCGGCCACCGGTGTCGGATCCGAGAGCCAGAGCCGCCAAGGGGTCAGGCGCGTTCCGTCTTCGCCGGCGGCGAGTGGAATGCTCGCTTCGATGCGCAGGCGTCCCGCCTCCTCTTCCACCGCCACGCGTGCCGCCACCGCCCGGTCGAAAGTCGCGATCCGCGTGCCTTGCGGTCCGGCCTGAAAGTGGAACGGCTGGCTGTCGGCGAAATACCAGCTTCGCGGCAGGGAGAAGAGGGTTTCGAAATCGG
>CAYYZI010000163.1:0-6299 GCA_964475675.1 uncultured Geminicoccaceae bacterium | reverse complement strand
CTGGTCGAAATCGATCAGTGCCCCGGTCATCAGACCACTCTCCTCGCTGGCCAGAAAGGCGATCGCCCGGGCCGCATCGGCGGCCGTCAGCAGCCGCCCGAAGGGCAGCTTGCGGGCCGCGGTCTCCGCCCAGTTCTCGGGCAGGCCGTGATGTTCGGTCTGTACCCGATGCTCGGCCGGGGTCAGGGTCCAGCCGAGATTGAGCCCGTTCACGCGGATCCGGTCGCGAGCCACTGCCGCGGCGATGTTCCGGGTCATCGCCGCCAGCGCACCCTTGGCAGCGACATAGGGGGCGAGATGGGGCAGGCCGCCATGCACCGTGATGGAGATGATGTTGACGATGGTACCACCGCCGGCGCGCCGCAGATGCGGCAGGATACGCTGGATCAGGAAGAAGGGGGCGCGGGCGTCCACCGCCATCAGCCGGTCGAACAGCTCGGGCGTGGTGTCGTCGATGCTGCCGCGGTCGGTGCGGCCGGCGGCATTGACCAGGCAGTGCAGCTCCCCGAAGCGGGCCGCCGCCCGGTCCACGGCGCCGAAGCAGGCCGCGACATCGGCCAGATCGGCACAGAGCGGCTCGGCCGGGCAGCCCTCCTCGGAAAGCTCGTGGGCAAGGGCGTCGAGCCGCTCCGCCTGCTGGTCGACGAGCGCCAGCCCGGCGGCGCCGCGGGCCGCGAACAGGCGGGCGGTCGCCTCCCCCACACCCTGGGCCGCCCCGGTGATGACCGCGACCCGACCGCGGAACGAGGATGTTTCCGGCAACATGCGATCTCCCCCCGGCTCTGTTGCAGCCGCAGGACGGCTGCCACCGGATCCAGTCTAGACGCTGGGCCACTCTAGACGCTGGGCCACTCTAGACGCCGGGAATGTGCGAGGGAACCGGGGTGGACCCCGGGATCGCCGCCGGCACGCATTTCGTTGCTAGCGGGCGGCCACCCAGACCGGGCGCTCGAGGGTCACCACCAGGCAGTCCTGCCGGCGGCTCCTGAGGACGCGACAGGCCTCCCGTGCCTCGCCGAGGGTGAGACCGACGATCCGTGCCCGGTAGAAGGTGCGGCTGCGCCCACGTCGCTTGCTGACGGCGATATTGGCGTCGAGCAGCAGATCGGGGGCCAGCTTGCGCGCCCGATAGGCGATCTTCCGCGCCTGGGCGGCACGCGTGTAGGCACCCACCTGCACGCCGTAGAGACGTTCGACCCTCCTCGCCCGGGCGGCGAGGACCGGTCGTACGGCCTTGCGCGGCACCAGGCTGCGGCTGCGCATCTCGGGGATCGGATAGGCGAGATCGGTGGGCAGGGGCGCCGCCTTGCGGGCGTTCGCCAGGACGATGCCACCCGGCCGCGGCCGCGGCACCGGCGCGCTCGCCACTAGGCGCGTCTTCAGACGGCGGAAGCCGAGATCGAGCAGCTCGGCCACCCGGCGATCGCGCGCCCGCGCCGTCCGCCCGCCGGCGACCACGGCGATGATGCGGCGCCCGCCGCGCACCGCCGAGGCCGCGAGATTGAAGCCGGAGGCCCGGATGTAGCCGGTCTTCACCCCGTCGAGCCCGGCATAGCGGCCGAGCAGACGGTTGTGGTTGCCGAAGCGGCGCCCGTTGAAGGTGAAGCTGCGGCGGGAAAAGTAGCGATAGTAGCGGGGGAAGTGGCGGACCAGGGCACGCGCCAGCAGGGCCATGTCTCGTACTGTGGTACGTTGGCGACTGTTCGGCAGACCGGAGGCGTTGCGGAAGGTGGTGCGCCGCATGCCCAAGGCCCGCGCCTTGCGCGTCATGCGCGCGGCGAACTTGCGCTCGCTGCCGGCCAGCCGTTCGGCGATCGCCACCGCCACATCGTTGGCCGATTTGGTGACCAGTGCCAGGATCGCCTGCTCGACGGTGAGCGACTGGCCGGGCCGCAGCCCCAGCCGCGATGGCGCCATGCCGGCGGCGCGCCGCGAGATCTTCAGCCGGTCGCCGAGCTCGAGACGGCCGCTCTCGAGCGCCTCGAACACCAGATAGAGGGTCATCATCTTGGTCAGCGATGCCGGGTAGATGCGGCGGTCGGCACGCTCCGCGAACAGCACCGCGCCGCTGTCGGCGTCGATGACGATGGCGGCGCTCGGCGGCCGCGCCATCGCCGGACTGCTCGCCAGCAATATCAGAGCCAACAACCAGCCGACCAGCGTGCGCGGTCTCGAGCTCTGCACATCGCCTCCGTAGCGCAATCGACCCCGGTCCCGGGGCGCACCCCGGCGGAAAAGCTCACAAAAGCAAGTATTACCGCGAAAAGGTTAACAAGAACCTTACAGCACCGTGAGGTCGTTGCCAAGCGGGACGGAAGGTGTACGAAACCCAGAGTTGTATGCGTCGTACCGCTGTCCGCTGCTAGCCGGCATCGTCGACCGGCTCCAGCCATTTGCGATAGATGAAGCCGCGTCCCCCGTCCTCGAAGATCACTTCCTTCCAGCCCAGCTTCTCGCCCACCACCCGCACCACCGTGCCCTTGCGGGCGATGCGGCGTGCCGCATAGCGGTTGCCCGGGCCGGAACGGACATTGACGTCGGCCAGGGCCCGGTAGGGCGTGCCCTCGCCCGCCGCCGGGGTCGCCGGCTCGGCGGCGGCCTGCCGCACCGTCTCCTCGCTGCCCGCCGCGGGTGTGGCCGGCGGTTCGGCCACCGCGGCCTGTTCGCTCTCGGTCGCCGGTGCCGCCGGCTGCGCTGCTGCTGCCGGCGGTTCCTCGGCCGCCGGCTCCGCCCCGGCCGCGGCCGGTGCCGGCGCCGGCCGGGCGGTGAGCTGTACCGCTGCCTCGCGCGCCGCTTCGCCGAGCCGGGCCAGGCGTTCCTCGGCCCGCGCGATCTCCTCGTCCTCCGGCGCCAGCTTCCGCGCCTGGGCGAGATCGGCCGCGGCACCCTCGAGATCGCCGCTCTCCATCCGTACCTGGGCACGGCGCAGCCAGGCGATGGCCTTGTCCGGGCCGAGCTCGATGGCCTTGGAGAGATCGGTCAGCGCCCGCTGGTATTCGCCGGTATTGGCCAGTGCCACCCCGCGCCGCACCAGCACCACGCGCAGATTGCGGCGGCTCATGGCGTCGTCCGGCTTCAGGGACAGCGCCTCCTGATAGTCGGCCACGGCGCGATCGTAATCGCCCAGCTGATCGTAGGCGACACCGCGATTGTTGTAGGCGACGGCCAAGGCCTCGACATCGAGTTCGCCGGAGACGATGGCCGTGGTGAAGAGCTCGACCGCCTGCTCGTAGCGGCCTTCGCGGAACGCGGCATTGCCGTTCCGGATATCGTCCAGCCCGCCGGCCCGAACGGCGCCCGCCAGCCAGGCCAGGACCAGCATCGCCAATATGATCGCGCGCATCCTCTTCCTCCCTGCTGGCCGTCGCGTCCTGCAGCCGGCCTATTCCTTCGCCGCCTTGCCGGCGCGGCGTCTCGCAAAACGTTGCCGCAGCTCCGGTGCCCGCTCGGGCTTCACCTGCTGGCTGCCGCGGGCCACCGCCACCGCCCGCGCCGGCACGTCGCGGGTGATGGTGCTGCCGGCACCGACGATCGCCTCCGCACCGATCCGCAGCGGCGCCACCAGGGCGCTGTTGGAACCGATGAAGGCACCGGCGCCGATCTCGGTTCGATGCTTGGCGAAGCCGTCATAGTTGCAGGTGATCGTGCCGGCACCGATGTTGGCCCCGGCACCCACCGTGGCGTCGCCCAAATAGGCCAGATGATTGGCCTTGGCGCCAGCCCCCAGATCGAGGTTCTTGGTCTCGACGAAATTGCCGACCCGCGCCCCCTCGCCGATGCGGCTGCCCGGCCGCAGCCGGGCGAAGGGACCGACCATCGCGCCGGCCGCCACCACCGCACCCTCGAGATGGCTGAAACTGCGCACCACCGCCCCTTCACCGATCCGCACCCCGGGGCCGAACACCACATGCGGCTCGATCATCGCCCCCGCCGCGATTTCGGTGTCGAAGGCGAGGAACACGGTTTCCGGCGCGGGCATGATGACGCCCGCCTGCAGCAGCGCCCGCCGCCGGCGTTCCTGGAAGATGCGCTCGAGCCGGGCCAGCTCCTGCTGGCTGTTGACCCCGAGCGCCTCCTCGGGCGCCGCCTCGACCACCGCACAGGGATGGCCGCCGGCGACCAGCGCGGCGATGATGTCGGTCAGATAATACTCGCCCTTTTCCGGGCGCAGCGGCAGCGCCGCCAGCGGCTCGCGGGCGCGCGCCAGATCGAGCAGCATGACCCCGGAATTGCAGGCTGCGGAGGCCAGCAGCTCGGGCTCGGCGTGGCGTTCCTCGACGATCTCCAGGAGCCGGCCGGCGGCATCGAGACGCAGTCGCCCATAGCCCTCGGGGTATTGCGGGCGAAAGGCCAGGACCACCGCCGCCGCATCCCGCTCTGCCCGGCAGGCGCGGAGTGCATGCAGGGTTTGCGGGCGCAGCAGCGGGGTGTCGCCATAGAGCACCAGCAGCGTCGCCGCATCACCCAGGACAGGCAGCGCCTGGCGCACGGCATCACCGGTGCCGGCCGGCGGATCCTGCCAGACGATGCCCGCTTTGGGGCAGATGCGCCGCAGATGGGCGGCCACCTCCTGCGAGCGGGGATCGAGCACCACTGCCATCGCCGCGGGCTGCAGCGCCCGTGCGGTGGCCAGCACATGATCCAGCAGCGGCCGCCCGCCGAGCGGGTGCAGTACCTTGGGACGCGCATTGCGCATGCGCGTTCCGCGACCGGCGGCGAGAACGGCGATGGCGAGGGAAGACATGCGGATGGCGGACTCCGAACAGGCTCCAAAGTGAACGCGACTGGACTTGTGCGCCGACTGTACCAAAGTTCGGCAACGCCACAATATCGGGAACACGCCCCATGATCCGCCGCCTCGATGCCGCCGTCTTCGACCTCGACGGGACGCTGGTGGAGACCCTGCCGGACATCCATGCGGTGCTGGCCGAATTGCTGCGCGAGGAAGGCATCACCGTGCCCGATCCCGAAGCGGTGCGGCGGATGATCGGTGATGGCGCGCGGATGCTGGTGGTGCGGTCGCTGGCGGTGG
Organism: uncultured Geminicoccaceae bacterium; assembly: GCA_964475675.1. GTDB lineage: Bacteria > Pseudomonadota > Alphaproteobacteria > Geminicoccales > Geminicoccaceae > JALSRW01. The sequence continues at coordinate 1,267 of CAYYZI010000163.1, read as the reverse complement.
CCGGGCGGGTGGCGGAGGAAGCGGAGATCGACCGTCTTCATCGGCGGTTCGTGGCGCTCTACGAGCGCCATCCCTGCCGCCACAGCACGGTGTTTCCGGGCGTGCGTGCCTGCCTCGAGCTGCTGCAGGCAGAGGGCGTGCGGCTCGGCGTCTGCACCAACAAGCCACAGAGAGCCAGCGAAGAGCTGCTGGAAGCGCTCGGCCTCGCGCCCTATTTTTCGAGCATCGTCGGCGGGGACCGGTTGCCGCAGCGCAAGCCCGATCCCCGGCATCTCGCGGCGGTGCTGCGGGAACTCGGTGCCGCGGCGAAACATGCGGTGATGGTCGGGGATTCCCGCAACGATCTCTTGGCGGCGCGCGGCGCCGGCCTGCCCTGTGTCCTGGTTCGCCATGGCTACGGGCCGGAGCCGGTCGAGCGGCTGAGGGCCGATCGGGTGATCGACAATCTCGCCGCACTGCCGCCGCTCCTGGGGTTTCCGCCATCCGACAGCGGGACGGCGACCCCGCTTGACAGCGCTCGCGGGGATCCGTACGAGCGCTGAGGAAAGGGCGCTTAGCTCAGCGGTAGAGCACCGTCTTCACACGGCGGGGGTCGCTGGTTCGAACCCAGCAGCGCCCACCATATTTTGTTCCCCGTGAAATAGGCCCAACCGGTTGATCCGGTTGGTTTTCCCGGCGTGCTGAAGTAATCGAGATTGCAAGGTTTCGGGGATTTGGCCTCGGAACCCTGCAATTTTTTCTGCCCGTTGGGGATTCCCTGGAGCGGCGATCCGTGATTCTCTGGTCGCATCGAGGAGGGCGGCGATGCGACCGAGGAAGACGGAGAAGAGCGGGTTGGGCGATCTGTTCCGGGCGCGGCTCGATCAGATCATCAACATGCGCCACGAGCTGGTGCGCCTGGCCGACGAGATCGACTGGGACTGGATCGACGGTGAGCTCGCCGACCGGTTCAGCGACACCGGGCGGCCGGGAACCGAGACCCGCTTCATGGTGGGCCTGCTGTTGCTCAAGCACATCTACGCGCTCTCCGATGAGCAGGTGTGCGAGCGCTGGGTCTACGATCCCTACTTCCAGTACTTCACCGGCGAGGAGTTCTTCCGGCACCGTTTTCCGCACGAGCGCTCGGGGCTTACCCACTGGCGCCAGCGGATCGGCGACAGGCTCGAGGTCCTGCTTCAGGAGAGCCTGCGGGTGGCGCACGACGCCGGGGCGCTGAAGAAGAACGACCTGGCGCGGATCACCGTGGACACCACGGTGCAACCGAAGA
>CAYYZI010000162.1:0-6310 GCA_964475675.1 uncultured Geminicoccaceae bacterium | reverse complement strand
CATCGCCACCGGCATCTACGGCAAGCCGCTGCCGAAGCAGAACGGCGCGCCGCTGCGTCTGGTGGTTCCCTGGAAGTACGGTTTCAAATCGATCAAGTCGATCATCCGCTTCAGCTTCACCGCCGATCGCCCGGAAACCTTCTGGTCGACCATCGCGCCGCAGGAGTACGGTTTCTGGGCCAACGTCAACCCGGAGGTGCCGCATCCGCGCTGGAGCCAGGCCGAGGAGCGGCCGCTGGGCCAGTCGGCGCGGGTGCCGACCCTGCTCTACAATGGCTACGCCGAGTTCGTGGCCGGCCTCTACCGGGGGCTCGAGGACGAACCGCTGTTCATGTAGACGCGGCGCCCCGCCACGCGACACCCTCGACGGATTCTCGCGTTCCGGTTGCTTTAGCATTGCCTGACATGTTTCCGCAGCGATCACAGACGCTTGACGCGCCGTGTCGTCGGGCTCAAACTCGGACCGCAAAAAAAGAGCCGGGTCCAAGGACCCGGCCAAGTAGATCAGGGAGGCTAAACGTCTGGGAGTGAGGCAGACCCGGCGGGTCTCCCTCGCCCCGGACCTTGCGTCCGGGGGATCGCCGGCAGAGCCGGCGATCGACAGGACGGCCCAGAGCCACCGTCCTGCTGCACCGCAATAAATAGTACGAAACGTGATGGTTGGCCAGAGGTATCGCGTAAACTTTTACGCATGCCTCGCATGCAGGAATGTCGCAGCTACCAGACCGGCTGCTCGGCCACCTTCTCCAGCAGGAAGTCGCGGAACACCGACACCCGCTTGCTCGCCCGCAGCTCCGCCGGGTAGACGAAATAGGCGGTGAAGCTCGGCCCTTCCAGATCGGCCAGCAGCCGGCGCAGGCGCACACTCGAGGTGGCCAGATAGTCGGGCAGCGAGGCGAGGCCGACGCCGCGCTCGGTGGCCCGCAGCATGCCGTAGACATTGTTGATCTTGACCGTCGCCCGGCGCGGCGGCAGCTCGTCGCGGCTGCCCCGCCCCACCTGCAGGATCCAGTTGAGGCTGGCCACCGGCGGCTGCCACTCGTCGCCATAGGCGATCAGCCGGTGGTGGTCGAGATCCTCGGCACGCTTCGGCTCGCCGTATTTCTCGAGATACTCGGTGGCGCCGTAGATATGGGTGTGCACGGTCATCAGCCGTCGCTGCACGAGATCCGGGTGCCGCGGCCGGTGCAGGCGGATGGCCACATCCGCCTCGCGCATGACGAGATCGAGATCGGTGTCGGTGACCACCAGGGTGAGGGTGATTTCGGGATAGCGTTCGCAGAACTCGGCCAGATGCGAGGCCAGCCAGACGGTCCCCAGACCGACCGTGGTGTTGACCCGCAGATGGCCGACCGCCTTCTCCCGGCTTTCGCCGATCACGGTCTCGACGGTAGCCATGCGGCGGGCCACTTCGCGGGCCGTCTCCAGCAGCAGTTCGCCCTGTTCGGTCAGCACCAGCCCACGGGCATGGCGGTGGAACAGGGTCACCCCCAGATCTTCCTCGAGTGCGCCGATCTGGCGACTGATGGCCGACTGGCTCAGCCCCAGCCGCTCCGCCGCCCGCGTGAAGCTGCCGGCCTCGGCGACGGCCAGAAAGACGCGCACGCGGTCCCAGTCGAGCATGAACAGACCTTTCGCCCGGTGCAGTGCCGTGCGGCCGAACCTAGCCGGGATGGCCGAGCCCGGCCAGATAGCGTTCGGCCTCGAGGGCGGCCATGCAGCCGGTGCCGGCCGCCGTCACCGCCTGGCGGAACACCTTGTCCTGCACGTCGCCGGCGGCGAACACCCCGGGGACGCTGGTCCGCGTACTGTCCGGTGCGGTCACGATATAGCCCTCCCGATCCATCTCGAGCTGCCCGCGGAACAATCCGGTCGCCGGGTCGTGGCCGATGGCGATGAACACGCCGTCGACCGCCAGCGTCGACAGCTCCCCGGTCTTGACGTTCCGGACCCGGATGCCGGTGACCCGCGGGGGATCCTCCTCGCCGAGGATCTCGTCCACCACATGGTCCCAAAGCACCCGGATCTTCGGGTTGGCGAACAGGCGCTCCTGCAGGATCCGCTCGGCGCGGAGCTGGTCGCGGCGGTGGATCAGAGTCACGCTCCTGCACATGTTGGCCAGATAAAGCGCCTCCTCGACCGCGGTGTTGCCGCCGCCGACCACCGCCACGTCGCGGTTCCGGAAGAAGAACCCGTCGCAGGTGGCGCAGGCCGACACGCCATGGCCCTGGAACTTGCGCTCGCTGTCGAGGCCCAGCCAGCGCGCCACCGCACCGGTGGCGATCACCAGACTGTCGCAGGCGATGGTCAGGCCGCCATCGGTCTCGGCGAGCATCGGCCGGGCAGCGAGATCGACCCGGGTGACCAGATCGAACATCAGCTCGGTGCCGCAGTTCTCGGCCTGCTTGGCCATCTGCTCCATCAGCCAAGGCCCCTGCACCGGCTCGGCGAAACCCGGATAGTTCTCGACATCGGTGGTCATGGTGAGCTGGCCGCCGGGCTGCATGCCCTGGATCATCAGCGGCGCGAGACCGGCCCGGGCGGCATAGATGCCCGCCGCACAGCCGGCCGGGCCCGAGCCGATGATCAGCACCCTGACATGGCGCGTCGCCGCCATCGCGTTCGACTCCCTCCCCGTTCGCTCCGTTCCGCTCGGGCCCTGGCTGCTCCCGGCTCAGCCGTACTGCACCTCGAGGATCTCGAAATAGCGCATGCCGCGGGGCGTGCTGACCTCGATGTGATCGCCCGCCTCCTTGCCGATCAGGGCCTTGGCGAGCGGCGAGCTGATCGACAGCAGGCCGTTCTGGATGTCGGCCTCCTCCGGCCCGACGATGCGGTAGGTGACCTCCTCCTCGGTCTCCTCGTCCACCAGCCGCACCTTGGCGCCGAACATGATCCTGCTGCCGGACAGGCTCTTGACGTCGATCACCTCGGCCCGGGAAAGCTTGTCCTCGAGCTCCATCACCCGTCCCTCGATGAAGCTCTGACGTTCCCGGGCGGCATGGTATTCGGCATTCTCGGAAAGGTCGCCATGCTCGCGGGCGGTGGCGATGGCCCGGATCACCGCCGGTCGCTCCTCGTTCTTGAGCCGCTTGAGCTCGGCCGCGAGCCGCGCGTAACCTTCCGGAGTCATCGGGATCCTGTTCGCCATGACCGGCAATGTCCTAACATTCCTGGCGGAGAAGCCTTTGCGGGAGAAGCGGTCGACCGGACGGACCGCTCACGACTTTATCGTCTCCAAATAGGATTGCAACGGCGCCACGTCGAGATCGCCCTCGCGCAACCGCCGCAGCGCATGCACCACCGCCCGCGCCCCGGCGATGGTGGTGTAGTAGGGCACCCCGGACAGCAATGCCGTGCGCCGCAGGCTGTAGCTGTCCCGCACCGCCTGCTGGCCGTGGGTGGTGTTGATGACCAATGCGATCTCGCCGTCCTTGATGAGATCGACGATGTGCGGCCGGCCCTCGTAGACCTTGTTGACCACGCCCACTTCGAGACCGGCGGCCTCGAGCACCGCGGCGGTGCCGCGGGTGGCCACCAGCTCGTAGCCCAGCTCCGCCAGATCGCGGGCGATCGCCACCAGGCTCGGCTTGTCGGCATCGCGCACCGAGACGAAGACCCGGCCCGAGAGGGGAAGGTCGTTGCCGGCGGCGATCTGCGACTTGAGGAAGGCGGTGCCGAAATCGCGGTCCAGCCCCATCACCTCGCCGGTCGATTTCATCTCCGGCCCCAGCAGCAGATCGACGCCGGGAAAGCGGGCGAAGGGAAAGACCGCCTCCTTGACCGCCACATGGTCGAGCTTCGGCGGTCGCAGGCCGAAATCGGCGAGATCTTCACCGGCCATCACCCGCGCCGCGATCTTGGCGATCGGCCTGCCCACCGCCTTGGCGACGAAGGGTACCGTGCGGCTAGCCCGCGGATTGACCTCGAGGATGTAGACGGTGCCGTCCTTGACCGCCATCTGCACGTTCATCAGACCGCGCACCTCGAGCGCGCGGGCGAGAATCTCCGCCTGGCGGCCGATCTCGGCGACGATCTCCGGCCCCAGGGAGTGGGGCGGGATGGCGCAGGCGCTGTCGCCGGAATGGATGCCGGCCTCCTCGATATGTTCGAGGATGCCGGCCACGAACACCCGGCCGCGGTCGGCCACCACATCGACATCCACCTCGATGGCGTCCTCGAGATAGCGGTCGAGCAGCACCGGTCCCAGTTCCGAAGCGCGCGAGGCCTCGGCGAAGAAGCTCTCGAGCTCGGCCCGCGAATGCGCGATGCGCATGGCCCGTCCGCCCAGCACGTAGGAGGGGCGGATCATCACCGGCAGACCGATGCGGTCGACCTTGGCGAGGGCCTCCTCGAGGCTGGTGCAGATGTCGTTTTCGGGCTGCCGCAGATCGAGCCGGCGCAGCAGCTGCTGGAAGCGGTCGCGATCCTCGGCCAGATCGATGGCATCCACTGCCGTGCCCAGCACCGGAACCCCGGCGCGCTCCAGATCGTGGGCCAGCTTCAGCGGGGTCTGGCCGCCGAGCTGGACGATCACCCCGAGCAGTTCGCCCGCGCTCGCCTCGGCCCGGCAAATCTCCAGCACGTCCTCGCTGGTCAGCGGCTCGAAATAGAGCCGGTCGGAGGTGTCGGGATCGGTCGAGACGGTCTCCGGGTTGCAATTGACCATGATGGTCTCGATGCCGGCCTCCCTGAGACCGAAGGCGGCATGGACGCAGCAGTAGTCGAATTCGATGCCCTGGCCGATGCGGTTGGGCCCGCCGCCGAGGATGATTACCTTGCGGCGCTCGCTGGGTGCACTTTCGTCCTCGGCCGGCTCGTCTTCCTGCGGGCCGGGCTCGTAGCTGCTGTACATGTAGGGGGTACGGGCCTCGAACTCGGCGGCGCAGGTATCCACCCGCTTGAACACCGGATGCACCCCGAGATGCCGGCGCAGGGCCCGCACCTCGCGCTCGTCGATGCCGGCGAGGCGGGCCAGACGGGCGTCGGAGAAGCCGTCGCTCTTGAGGGCCAGCAGGGCTTCCGCGCTGTGTGGCAGGCCATCTTCGCGGATCGTCTCCTCCGTCGCCACCAGCTCGCGGATTTCCTCGAGGAACCAGGGGTCGAAGCGGCAGGCGCGGTGCACCTCCGCGACGCCGAGACCGAGGCGGAAGGCCTGGGCGACCACCCGCAGCCGGTCCGGCGTGGGGCGGGCGAGCGCGGCCAGCACCGCCTCGCGATCGGCGCTCTCTCCGCCGTTGCCGGCAATCGCCATCTCGTCGAGCCCGGTGAGCCCGGTTTCCAGGGAGCGCAGCGCCTTCTGCAGCGCTTCCTTGAAGGTGCGGCCGATGGCCATGGCCTCGCCCACCGATTTCATGGAGGTGGTGAGGATCGGTTCGGTCTCCGGGAATTTCTCGAAGGCGAAGCGCGGCGCCTTGACCACCACATAGTCGATGGTCGGCTCGAAGGAGGCCGGGGTCACCCCGGTGATGTCGTTCTGGATCTCGTCGAGCGTGTAGCCGACGGCGAGACGGGCGGCGACCTTGGCGATGGGAAAGCCGGTCGCCTTGGAAGCCAGCGCCGAGGAGCGCGACACCCGGGGGTTCATCTCGATGATGACCATGCGCCCGGTCTCGGGATCGAGCGCGAACTGGACGTTGGAGCCGCCGGTATCGACGCCGATCTCGCGCAGCACGGCGATCGCCGCGTCGCGCATGCGCTGATACTCCTTGTCGGTCAGGGTCAGGGCCGGTGCGACGGTGATCGAATCGCCGGTATGGATGCCCATCGGGTCGAGATTCTCGATCGAGCAGACGATGATGCAGTTGTCCGCATGATCGCGGACCACCTCCATCTCGAACTCCTTCCAGCCGAGTACCGATTCCTCGACCAGGATCTCGCTGATCGGCGAGGCCTCGAGCCCGGCCGCCGCCAGTTTCTCGAACTCCTCGCGGTTGTAGGCGATGCCGCCGCCGGTGCCGCCCAGGGTATAGGAGGGGCGGATGATCGCCGGCAGGCCGATCCGCCGCAGCCCGGCGCGGGCCTCCTCGGCACTGCGGGCGACGATGCTGCGCGGCATGTCGAGGCCGATGCGGGCCATCGCCTCGCGGAACTTCTCGCGATCCTCGGCCTTCTCGATGGCCTCCAGGGAGGCGCCGATCAGCCGACAGCCATGCCGTTCCAGGACGCCGCTTCTGGCCAGTTCGCGGGCGACGTTGAGGGCGGTCTGACCGCCCATCGTCGGCAGCAGCGCATCGGGACGCTCGCGGGCGATGATCTTGGCCACCATCTCGGCGGTGATGGGCTCGATATAGGTGGCGTCGGCCACCTC
>CAYYZI010000161.1:0-6344 GCA_964475675.1 uncultured Geminicoccaceae bacterium | reverse complement strand
GCGGCCGGGATCTGGTCGGCGCCGCCACCGCCACCGACCGGGCGCAGGGGCCGAAGGGGTGGTGCCGACGAGATCGACTACCGGCTTTACGGCACCGACATGCAGTTCGTGGAGATCGAGCTCGATCCCGGCGAAAGCGCGGTCGCCGAGGCCGGGGCCATGATGTACAAGGATGCGGTGGTGGAGATGCACACCGTGTTCGGTGACGGTTCTGCCCAGGAAGGCGGCTTCTTCGACCGCCTGGTGGGCGCCGGCAAGCGGCTCATTACCGGCGAGAGCCTGTTCACCACGGTGTTCACCCATGCCGGCTCCGGCGGCAAGGCCCATGTCGCCTTCGCCGCCCCCTTTCCGGGCACCATCCTGCCCCTCAATCTGGCCGACTACGGCGGCCGCCTGATCTGCCAGAAGGACAGCTTCCTGTGCGCCGCCAAAGGGGTGTCGATCGGGGTCCACTTCCAGAAGCGGATCCTCACCGGCCTGTTCGGCGGCGAGGGCTTCATCATGCAGAAGCTGGAAGGGGATGGCTGGGTCTTCGTCCATGCCGGCGGCACCCTCTACGAGCGCGAGCTCGGCGCCGGCGAGGTGCTGCATGTGGACACCGGCTGTCTCGCCGCCCTGACCGAGACCGTCGATTACGACATCGAGCAGGTGGGCGGTATCAAGAGCATGCTATTCGGCGGCGAAGGGCTGTTCCTGGCGCGGCTGCGCGGCCCCGGCCATGTCTGGCTGCAGAGCCTGCCCTTCTCGCGCCTCGCCGGTCGCATGCTCAGTGCCGCGGTCAAGCCCGGCGGCAAGGGCGAGGGCTCGGTGCTCGGGCCGCTCGGTGACATGTTCGGTGACAGCCGCCGGTGACCGGGGATCGATCCGTCCGGGTACGGCCCGCCACCGCCGAGGACGACGGCGCATTGACGGCCATGATCGAGGCCCTGCAGGAGCACGAGCGGCGCCTCCTGCCCTGGCTGCGGCCGGGCCGCGACATGGCCGAACAGCATCTGGCGCATCTGCGGCGACGGGCCGAGGAGCGCGAAGGGCGGATCTTCGTCGCCACCGCCGAGGATCCGGTCCTCGGCACCACCATTCTGGGCTTCGTCGCCTGCCAGATCGAGGAGGACATCCCCACCGAGGTGGAGGCCGGTGCCCGGCGCTACGGCTGGATCGCCGAGCTCTATGTGGTTCCCGAGGCGCGCCGCCGCGGCATCGCCCGCATCCTCGTCGAGCGTGCCTGTAGCCATTTCTCCCGGCGCGGCATCGGCCGGGTCGATGTGGCCTATCTCGAAGCCAACCGCGAGGCCCACGAGACCTACATGCAGCTCGGTTTCACCCCACACTATCGGATCGTCAGCAGGAGGCTCGGATAGCGGCAATGGCCGACGCGGCAGGGGAGCGCGATCTCGAAGGGCTGCTGGTGGTTTCCGTCGAGCAGGCGGTGGCCGCACCGCTGGCCTCGCGCATGCTGGCCGATGGCGGTGCGCGGGTGATCAAGGTGGAGCGCCCGGAGGGGGACTTCGCCCGCTACTACGACCGCCATGTGGAAGGGGAGAGTGCCCATTTCGTGTGGCTCAACCGCGGCAAGGAATCGATCGCCCTGAATCTCAAGAACCCGGCCGATCTCGACCTTTTGCTGCGGATCCTGGGGCGGGCCGATGTCTTCATCCAGAACCTCGCGCCGGGGGTGGCGGAGCGGCTGGGCTTCGGTTCATCCCTGCTGCGCCGGCGCTTTCCCCGGCTCGTGATCTGCGAGATCTCGGGCTACGCCAGCAGCGGCCCCTATCGCGAGATGAAGGCCTATGATCTGCTGGTGCAGGCGGAAAGCGGCATCGCCCATGTCACCGGCATCGGCGACCAATGCACCCGGGTGGGGGTTTCGGTCTGCGACATCGCCGCCGGGATGAACGCCTACGCCGCCATCCTGCGGGCCCTCCTCGGCCGGGCCGCGAATGGGCGCGGCCGGCGGATCGAGGTCTCGCTGTTCCACAGCATGGGCGAGTGGATGAACATACCCTATCTGAGCTACGTCTTCGCCGGCATCGAGCCCCCCAAGCTCGGCCTCCATCATCCGAGCATCGCCCCCTACGGCGCCTACCCCTGCGGCGACGGCAGGAGCATCCTGCTGGGCATCCAGAACGCGCGCGAATGGCGGCGCTTCTGCGCCGAGGTGCTGGAAGATGCGGATCTGGCCGAGGATCCGCGCTTTCGCACCAATCCCGATCGGGTCGCCCACCGCCGCGAACTCGATCGGCGGATCATCGCCCGCTTCGCCACCCTGTCACGCCGCGAGGCGGCGGATCTCCTGCAGGCGGCGGGCATCGCCTGGAGCCATCTTTCCACCCTCGACGATCTGCGCGATCATCCGCAGAACCGTCATGTAACGGTGCGTCTCGAGAAAGGCACCGAGGTCGCGCTGCTGGCCCCGGCCGCCCGCTTCGACGACACGCCGGCGCCGGGCGGCGCGGTACCGCGGCTCGACCAGCACGGTGCGGCCATCCGTGCCGAATTCGCGTCGCCCGGCGAATCGGGCTGAGGGGAGGAGAGATCATGCGTCTCGACGGAAAGATCGCCATCGTCACCGGCGGCGCCTCGGGCTTCGGCCGCGGCATCTGCGAGCGGTTCCACGCCGAGGGTGCCGCCGTCGGCATCCTGGACATCAACGGTGCGGCAGCCCGCGAGGTGGCCTCCGGACTCGGCGAAAAGGCCCTGGCAGTCGCCTGCGACGTCAGCCGGCCAGCGGATGTGGAAGCGGCGGTGGCCGCGGTCGCCGACCGCTTCGGCGGACTCGACATCCTGGTCAACAATGCCGGCATCAGCCACCGCAACCAGCCGATGCTGGAAGTCTCCGAGGAAGAATTCGACCGCCTGTTCGCGGTCAACGTGAAATCGATCTATCTCACCGCGAAGGCGGCGGTGCCGCGGCTGCGGGCGCGCGGCGGCGGGGTGATCCTCAATATCGGCTCCACCGCCGGCATTCGCCCGCGTCCCGGCCTCACCTGGTACAATGGCAGCAAGGGGGCGGTGAACACCCTTTCGAAATCGATGGCCGTGGAACTGGCGCCCGATCGCATCCGCGTCTGCTGCATCGCCCCGGTGGCCGGCGATACGCCGCTGCTAGCGACCTTCCTCGGCGAGGACACACCGGAGCGCCGCGCCCAATTCGTAGCGACCATTCCCTGGGGGCGGCTCAGCACCCCGCGGGATATCGCCGATGCCGCCCTGTTCCTGGCCTCGGAGGAAGCCGAAATGCTCACCGGAACGGTTCTGGAGGTGGATGGTGGACGCTGCATCTGAGCCCACGGGTCTCGGGCCCCTCTTCGAGCTCGGCCCCGATACCACCGAATACCGGCGCCTCGAGATCGCGGGCGTGCGGCGGGAGACGCTCGGCGGGCGCGAGTTTCTGATGGTGCCGCCGGAGGCCCTGGAAAAGCTCGCCGAGGAGGCCTTCTTCGACGTTCATCATCTGTTCCGCGCGTCCCATCTCCAGCAGCTCCGCAACATCCTCGCCGATCCCGAGGCGGCCCCGAGCGACCGTTTCGTCGCCCTCGAGCTGCTCAAGAACGCGGTGATTTCCGCCGCCCGTGAATTCCCGAGCTGCCAGGACACCGGCACCGCCATCGTCGTCGCCAAGAAGGGCGAGCGGGTGCTCACCGATGCCGATGACGCGGCGGCGCTCGCGCGCGGCATCGCCAGCACCTATCGCACACGCAATCTGCGCTATTCGCAGCTCGCCCCGCTCTCCATGTTCGAGGAAAAAAACACCGGCACCAATCTGCCGGCGCAGATCGAGATCGAGGCGGTGCCGGGCGCGGAATACAAATTCCTGTTCATCGCCAAGGGCGGCGGCTCGGCCAACAAGACCTTCCTCCACCAGCAGACGCCGCGGCTGCTCGATCCCGAGCGGCTGATGGCCTTTCTGGAGGAGGAGGTGGCGAAGATCGGCACCACCGCCTGCCCGCCCTACCATCTGGCGATCGTCATCGGTGGCCTGTCGGCGGAACAGACCCTGAAAACGGTCAAGCTGGCGAGCTGCCGCTGGCTCGACGATCTGCCCACCAGCGGCAGCCCCCATGGTCGCGCCTTCCGCGATCTCGCGCTCGAGGAGAAGGTGCTGGAGATGACCCGCACCCTCGGCATCGGTGCCCAGTTCGGCGGCAAGTACTACTGCCACGATGTACGCGTGATCCGTCTGCCGCGGCACGGCGCCTCACTGCCGATCGGCATCGGCGTCTCCTGTTCGGCCGACCGCCAGGTCAAGGCCAGAATCACCGCCGAAGGGGTCTTCCTCGAACGCCTGGAGACCGATCCCGCACAATACCTGCCGGATATCGAGGTGGATATCGGCGAGGCCGCACGGATCGACCTCACGCGGCCGATGGAGGAGATCCGGACCGCCCTGTCGAAGCTGCCGGTGGGGGCGCCGGTGCTGCTCTCGGGACCGATGATCGTCGCCCGCGACCTCGCCCACAAGCGCATCGCCGAGATCGTCGAGGCGGGCGGCCCCCTGCCGCAGTATTTCAGGGACCATCCGATCTACTATGCGGGTCCGGCCAAGACCCCCGAGGGCCGCGCCTCGGGCTCCTTCGGCCCCACCACCGCCGCTCGCATGGACCCCTATGTTCCGCAGTTCCAGGCCCTCGGCGGCTCGCTGGTGACCCTCGCCAAGGGCAACCGCACCCGCCAGGTGCTGGAGGCCTGCAAGAAATACGGCGGGTTCTATCTGGCCACCATCGGCGGCGCTGCGGCGCGGGTCGGGCGCGACATGATCACCCGGGTCGAGGTGCTCGACTTCCCCGAATTCGGCATGGAGGCGGTCTGGCGCATCGAGGTGCGCGACATGCCCGCCTTCATCGTCTTCGACGACAAGGGCAACGATTTCTGGAGCAGCCGGGTGAAGAAACGCCCGGTGCAGCGGGCCTGAAACCTCAACCGGAAGCCCCCGCGAGGCTCCGGATCGCCGCCTCCACGCCGCCCGGCGCGGCATCGATGCCGAAGCGCTGGAATGCGAGCTCCAGCGCCGCCAGGGCACCGAGGATCATCGGCTCGTTGAGATCGCCGAGATGACCGATGCGGATCATCTTGCCTTCGAAGGGCGGCAGACCGCCGCCGAAGGCCACCGACAGGCGATCGCGGCAGAAGGCCCGGATCGCGTCCGCGCCTGCCTCTTCCGGAAGGCGCAGGGCGGTCACCGCGTCGCAGCGCTCGGTCGGCTCGGTGGCATGGAATGCGACCATCCCCGCCTCGCTCCAGCGGGCGACCGCGGCCCGCACCGCATCGGCCAGCCGGCGATGGCGCGCCACCACCTTCTCCAGCCCCTCCTCGAACAGCATGTCGAGGGCTTCCCGGAGCCCGTAGATCATCTGGATGGGCGGGGTGCCGTTGAACCATTCGTAGCTCTCGGGCCCGCGGCGGATGCGCCAGTCCCAGTAGCGACGCGGTGCCCCGCCCTTCTCGGCGCGCTCCGCGGCACGCGGCCCGACGGCGACGAAGCCGAGCCCGGGCGGCATCATCAGCCCCTTCTGCGAGGCGGCAATCGCCAGATCGACGCCCCAGCGATCCATCGGCAGCTCGCAGATCGCGAGCGACGCCACCGCATCGACCAGCAGCAAGGCCGGATGCCCGGTGGCGTCGATGGCCCGGCGGATGGCCGGAATGTCGTTCACGATCCCGGTCGAGGTCTCGATCTGGACCACCATAACCGCCCGGATGCGCCGCTCCCGGTCGGCCTCCAGGGCGGCGGCGATGGCCGCGGGGTCGACCGCCCGCCGCAGATCCCCCTCGACCGCCACCACTTCGGCGCCGATCGCCTCGGCGACCATCCGCCAGCCCCGGGCGAAACGCCCGGAATCGGCAACCAGCACCGTCTCGCCGGGAGCAACGAGGTTGGCCAGTGCCGCCTCCCAGGCACCGTGACCCAACGTGACATAGGCGAACACTTCGCCCGCGGTGCCGAACACCCTGCGCAGATCGTCGATCGCCGAGCGGGCGAGTTCGACGAACTCCGGGCCGGCGAAATCGGTGGCCGGCCGGCTCATGGCCCGCAGCACCCGCTCCGGCACGTTGCTCGGCCCCGGCAACTGCACGAATTCCCGTCCCCTTCGAATCATCGCCCCTCCCCCATAAATCCATGACGGCCCGGCAATCTCGACACGGGGCTTGAATCCGTCAACTACGCTCCCCACCTGTGCAATGTCGGGTGCCACAGGGGCCCGATGAACGGAAATCCGTACATCGCTGTCGGGTCGTGGACAGGCGGCGATGTTCGTCTCGCAATGGATGACAGAGGATGCGGAAGTTCGATGTCAAGCCGCTGATGCGTTCGACTATCGGCTTCGACCAGCTCGGCACGCGGTTCG
>CAYYZI010000160.1:0-6467 GCA_964475675.1 uncultured Geminicoccaceae bacterium | reverse complement strand
CCAGCCGCGGCACGAACTCGAAGGCCTTCCCGACCCGGTCCGATTCCGGCAGGCGGATGACGATGCGATCGACGATCTTCAGGACCAGCTTGGGCGGCGGTACCAGACGCTCCGGGGGCGGCGGCCTGACCCCGGCCACGGCGAAGCGCATCTCGAATTCGACCCGATCCATGCGGAAGGTCGGAATCGGCAGGTCGGCCAGCAGGGGGTGCTCGCGGAAATCCGCGGCCATCCGGGCGCTGGTCAGCGCCGCCTTGATGCGGGCGGCGGCGACCTCGCGCAGGACCGCTTCGACGAAGTCGCTCAGCCTGACCACCGTCGATCTACTCCGTCGCCTCGCCGACCGATGCGCCGAGTGCGGTGAGAACGCGGTCCAGCCCCTCGGTGACGTCCTCCGAGCGGGCGGTCAGCGTCACCTCCAGATCGAAGGACTGGTTGGTCTGTTCCCCGCCGCGGGTGATCCGCCTGGCCACCGGCGCCACCCGCAGATTGGCGGCGCCCTCGAGAAAGCCGTATTTGCGGCGCAGCCTGTCGTCGATCCGCAGTTTCGGCGAAACCGGCTTGCGCTCGACACTGCGCAGGCGCAGCCGACAGCGGATCTCGAGCTTCTCGACCTCGAGCTGGGAGAGCGACAGCATCGCCAGCACCGGAACCCGCAGCCGGCTGCGCAGACGCACGGGCTTGCCCTCGGCATCGATCCCCTCACGCTCGAAATGGAACTCGACCGTGCGGGCGACCGCACCCTGCTCGCCGTCGCCTTCCTCGAAGCCCACCTCCTGCACCACCTCCAGCATGCGTAAGGAGGTCTGGAGCTGCGCCTCCGAGGCGGCGATCAGCGGCGCCGACAGGATCTCGTGGAACGGCAGCGATCGCAGGTCCGGTTTTTCCTCGGCCATGCCCCTAGGCTGCCTGCTTCTCGACCGCCAGCGCGGTCAGCGCGTCGATCAGCTTGTTCACCCCCTCCGGAGGTTCGGTGGCGCCCGCATGGACGCGCACCTGATAGGCGTATTTGCGTTCCACCCGCGAACCCGTCTTGGTGGTCCGCTGGTAGGAGATATTGACCTTGAAGTCGATCTTCCCGGACAGCCAGCCGTATTTCACCGCCAACGACGCGTCGACGCCGAACTTGGTGCTGGTGGAGCGGGTCTGGATGGAAGTGAGCTCGACATTGAGGCTGATATCCACCGAATCGACCTCGAAATAGGGCAGATTGATCAGCAGCAGGAACGGAACCTCGAAGGTGAAGGTCTTGGTCTCGGTGGTGCCGTCGGCGTTGGTCACCTGTTTCTGATACTGGAAGGTGACCATGCGGACGTTGCCGCCGCCACCGTCACTGGTGAATCCGACCTCCTGGATGAACTCCGCGACCGTCACCTGGGCCAGATTGTGGGCCTCGATGGCGGCGACCAGCGGGCCGCCGATGACCCGATCGAAATCGATCGCACCGAGTTCCTGGGCGAAGTTGGGCGAGACGGCCATGGTTCAGCTCCTTGCGGTCGTTCAGGGGGAGGTCGCCGGCCAGCGGTAGGCCAGCAGTCGGCTCTTGGAGTAGGTCTTGATGTTGACGTGGTTGCGCTGGTTGCCGCCGAGCAGCAGGATCTCCCGCTCCCGCTCCTCGACCAGGAAACCGACATGGCCGGGGCCGCGGCTGCTCGGCGCCCCGGAACCGCGGTGGAAGACGGTGATGGCGCCGACCCGGGGCCCGTCGAGGGCATGTCCCCAGTCGAGATAGGATTTGGCCCGGGCCGAACGGGTCGAGCGGATCCCGGCCTGCTCCAGCACCCAGGAGACGAAGGAGGCGCACCAGGGCGTACGGTCACTGGTGGCCCGCAGACTGGTGATCTGGTGATATTCGACGATGCGGGCGTTGGGCGGCTGGCCGGCACGGGCCTCGCGGGTGCAGATCTCGCGCCGGGCGATGGCCATCCAGCGCGGTTCGCCGACGCCGGCGGCCGCCTGTCGCAGCGGACGCCGCACCGGCGGTCGCTTCGGCCGCGTGGTGGCGCGGCATTGCGGCGCTTCGAGCGCGGCCCGGGTACGCGGTCCGACGATGCTGTCGGCCACCAGACCGGCGTCCCGCTGGAAGGCGCGGACGGCGGCCTCGGTGCGCGGCCCGAAGATGCCGTCGATCGGCCCCGGACCGTAACCGAGCTCTTCGAGACGTCTCTGCAGATCGAACACGCGGGCGCCGCGATCCCCTCGCCTCAGCGCCATGAGGCCTCCCCGAGTGTTGCATTCGTTGCCCCCTGCCGGGAGAGCCCGCAGGTTAACAGGGTGCGGGGTTCCGGTCAATCGAGGGTAGCGACCGGCAGGATTGTCGATTTCCCGGTGCGGTTTCCGCCCCGCGACGCCGCGCACCCCTTGTCACCAGCGGGCTTTTCCGTATATTCCGCGCACCGTTCGCCGAGGCCGGAGATGTCCGGCTTGCGACAAAGGCGTGAAACTGCGGGCAGGAGCGCCGGAGAAGGCGGCGGCTCCCGCTCAGACTTGGCGCAAAGCTCAAAGGGACAGCGCGCTCCATGCCGTATTACGAGCACACCTTCATCGCCCGGCCCGATCTGACGCCGCAGCAGGCGCAGGGTCTGGCGGAAGGCTTCACGCAGGTGGTCGAGGAACTCGGGGGCAAGGTCGTCAAGACCGAGTACTGGGGTCTCAAGACCATGGCCTACCGCATCAACAAGCACCGCAAGGGCCACTATCTCCATCTCAACATCGAGGGCCCCAGCAAGATCGTCGACGAGCTCGAGCGCCAGGAGCGCATCAGCGAAGACATCCTGCGCTGGCTCACGGTCCGTACCGAGACGCTGGAGGAAGGTCCCTCGGTGGTGGTGCAGTCCCGGGCGGGACGCGACGAGCGTCGCCGCTGATGATGCAGGAGTAGATCATGGTCGAACCCAGAACCGAACGGCCCGGCGGTCAGGAACGTCGCGGCGGCCGCGGCACCGAGCCGCCGACGATCGTCATCCGCCGGCCCTTCTTCCGTCGCCGCAAGGCCAGCCCCTTCGCCCACAAGGACGCGCCGCGCATCGACTACAAGGATGTGCGGCTCTTGCAGCGCTTCGTTTCCGAGCGCGGCAAGATCGTGCCGCGCCGGATCACCGCGGTGACCGCCAAGGAACAGCGGGCACTCGCCAGAGCCATCAAGCGCGCGCGCATCCTGGCCCTGCTGCCGTTCACCGCGTCCCGCTGACGGCCCGGCGATGCGGCAGCCGCTCGCCATCGCAGCACTCGCCGCGGCCGCGAGCGCGCTTCTGTATCTGGCCTACAGCTCGGGCATGGCCGTGCTGCCGCTGTTCGCCTACTTCGTGCAGCTGCCGCTCCTGTTCGTCGGTCTCGCCCTGGGCATTCCGCATGTCGGCCTGACCGCGCTGGTTGCGCTGCTGGTGGTGGGGGTGTTCGGCGGCTGGCTGGCGGCGGCCATCTTTCTGGTGCTCGAAAGCCTGCCCAGCCTGCTGGTGGCGCGGCTGGCCCTGCGCTCGCGCCTGCGCGAGGATGGCGAGCTCGAATGGTACCCGCCGGGGCTGATCGTCGGCCAGCTCCTGCTCTACTGCCTGGCCACCATCCTCCTGGGCCTGCTGGCCCTCGAGTTCTTCGTCGGCGATGTCGGCACGGTGCTGGCCGAGGCCTTCCGCGAGACCCTGCGGATGTTCGGAGTGGCCAGCGAGGGCCTCGCGGCCCCGGCCTGGCTGCCGCTGGTGCCCGGCATCCTCGGCCTGTCCTGGCTGCTGATGACCAGCATCAACGCGGTGCTCGCCCAGAAGCTGGCGGAGCGGGCGAGCATGGCGATCCGCCCCTCGCCGCCCTTCATCACCTTCACGGTGGCGCCCTGGACCCTGATGCTGCTGGTCCCGAGCGCGCTGGGCACCGCCTTCCTGAGCGGCACCCCGCTCTATCTGGCGGCCACCGCGCTGGTCATCCTGACCGTTCCCTATCTCTTCCAGGGACTGGCGGTGATCCACGCGATGGCGCGCCGGGTGCGGGCGCCGATGCTGCCGCTGGCCCTGTTCTATGCCGCCCTTCTCTTCTTCAGCTGGCCCATGCTTCTCGGTGTCGTCGGCCTCGGCCTGGTCGAGGACTGGGCCGGCCTGCGTCGCAGACTGATCTGAACGGAGCCGATCATGCAGGTGATCCTTCTCGAACGCATTCCCAAGCTCGGACAGATGGGCGACATCGTCGATGTCAAGCCCGGCTATGCCCGCAACTACCTGATTCCCCAAGGCAAGGCGCTCCGGGCCACCAAGGAGGCGGTGGAGCAGTTCGAGCAGCGCCGCAAGCAGCTCGAGGCCGCCAATCTGGAGCGCAAGCAGGAGGCCGAGCAGATGGCCGCCACCATCGCCGGCCGCAGTGTCGTGATCCTGCGCCAGGCCAGCGAGAGCAACCATCTCTACGGCTCGGTCAGCGCCCGCGACATCGCCGAGGCCTTCACCGCCGCCGGCGTCACCCTGGAGCGGCGCCAGATCCGCCTGCAGGAGCCGATCAAGACCATCGGCATCCACCGCGTGGTGGTCGCCCTGCATCCCGAGGTGGAGGTGGAGCTGATCGTCAATGTCGCCCGCTCCGAGGAGGAGGCGGCCATCCAGGCCGGCGAGAAGAGCCCCGAGGAGGAAGGTCCCGAGGACCGCTTCGGCGAGGAGCCGCTCGGCGCCGAGGAAGCCGGCGAGGCCGGACCGGCGGCGGCCGAGGCGGAGGCTGCCGGCGAGCCGGCTTGAGCGACGCCGCCATGCGTGACAAACGGGGGGCGCCCCGCCATGATGCGGTGGTCGGTGCGCGGCCTCGCGATTGGCCGGCCGCAGCAGGCTGGAGAGCGTCACCATGAAGGACAGGACGGCGCCGGAAGCGCGTTCTCCGGAACCGGAACGCGGTGAGACCAGGGTCGCCATCGTCAAGAAGTACGCCAACCGGCGCCTCTACAACACCGAGACCAGCAGTTATGTCACCCTCGAGGAACTGAGCCGGATGACCCGTGAGGGTCGCGAGTTCGTGGTCTACGATGCCAAGACCGGCGAGGACATCACCCGCTCGGTGCTGACCCAGATCATCCTCGAGGAAGACAGCAAGGGCCGCAACCTGCTGCCGATCGGCTTCCTGCGCCATCTGATCAGCTTCTACGACGACAGCCTCAAGACCCTCCTGCCCCGCTATCTCGAGCTGAGCATGGAGAATTTCGCCCGCCATCAGGACCAGATGCGCTCCTACATGGAGCAGACCTTCGGCCGCTTCTTTCCGGTCAAGCAGTTCGAGGAGCTGACCCGCCAGAACCTCGCCCTGTTCCAGCAGGCGGCCAGCATCTTCAATCCCTTCGCCGCCGAGCCGCCGAAGGCGCGGCCCGAGGGTGGCGCCGAAAGTGGCGAGGGCGAGGAGCGGACGGCCGAGGAGAGCGGCGCCGAAGCCCGGGCCCTCGGCGAGGAAGTGCGGCAGCTTCGCCAGCAGATGGAGATGCTGCAGCGTCAGATCGACGCACTGACCCGCAACCGCGGCAGGAGCCGCCGGGCCGCGGGCAAGGAGTAGCGGGCGCGGGCCCGCATCGGGGCGGTCCGGGGCGGCCTTCGTCCCGTCTCAGCGCACGAAGGACACCTGCATGCTCCAGAAGCGCTCGAGGCGCATCAGCACCTTGTTGATCTGGTCGAGATCCTCGGGCTTGATGCCGGTCTCGAGCAGCTCCTCGGCATTGCGCTCGTACAGCTTGTCGATCTGGCGGATGAGCTCGAGCCCCTTCTCGGACAGGCGCACCCGCGTCATCCGTCGATCGTGGGCGGAGCGTTCCTGGATCAAATAGTCGTTCTCCACCAGCTTCTTGACATTGTAGGAGACGTTGGAGCCCAGATAGTAGCCGCGCAGCGTGAGTTCGCCGACGGTCAGCGTTTCCTCGCCGATATTGAAAAGAATGAGGGTCTGGACATTGTTGATGTCCTCCACCCCGAGACGGTCGAGCTCGGCCTTGATGACGTCGAGGAACCGCCGGTGCAGCCGCTCGATCAGCCGAGATGTCAGAAGGTACTGCTCTTTCACGTCTGCCTCGATGAGATGCGCCCAAATCCGCTACGCGCCGGAGGGAACCGGCTTCGGCGATCATTCAACCGCCGCTACAGCTTGCCGGCAATCATCTTTATTATTGCGGAAAAATCCAGCCCTTCCTTTCCGGCGGCGGCAAACAGGGCATAAAGCTGGCAGGCCTCGGCCCCCAGCGGCGTCGCCGCACCGACCGCGGCGGCACTCTGCTGCGCCAGTCGCAGGTCCTTGAGCATCATCGCCGCGGTGAACCCCGGGCGGTACTCGCGGTTGGAGGGTGCCGAGGGAACCGGGCCGGGAACCGGGCAGTAGCTGGTGAGCGACCAGCACTGGCCCGAGGAGCGGGCGCTGATCTCGAACAGCTTGTCGGCGGCCAGCCCCAGCCTGTCGGCCAGCACGAAGGCCTCGCAGACCGAGATCATCTGGATGCCGAGCATCATGTTGTTGCAGATCTTGGC
>CAYYZI010000159.1:0-6476 GCA_964475675.1 uncultured Geminicoccaceae bacterium | reverse complement strand
GGGCAGGTTGCTGACGGTGCCGTCGGTGAGCATCGCCACCCGGCGTTCGCAGAGATTGCCGATCTCGGCCAGGGCCAGGGCCATGCGGTCGGCGGCGAAGGCCACCGGCTCGGCGTGGAAATTGCCGCCCGAGAGGATCTCACCCTCCTCGGCGAATACCAGCGGATTGTCGGACACCCCGTTGGCCTCGCGTTCGAGGGTCATGGCCGTGTCCAGCAGCAGATCCCATGCCGCCCCCATCACCTGCGGCTGGCAGCGCAGGCAGTAGGGATCCTGGACGCGGTCGCAATCCTTGTGGGAATCGCGGATGCCGCTGCCCTCGAGAAGCTCGGCCAGACGCGCCGCCACCTCCACCTGGCCCGGCTGGTTGCGCAGCCGGTTGAGGCGCGGATCGAAGGGCACGTCGCTGCCGAGCGCCGCATCGACGCTCATCGCCCCGGCCACCAGCGCCGCCTCGAACAGGTTTCGCGCCCTGCCCCAGGCAGTGATGGCGAGCGCCGTCGAGACCTGGGTGCCGTTCAGGAGCGCCAGCCCCTCCTTGGCCTCCAGCACCAGCGGCTCCATGCCGATCCGCGCCAGCGCGTCGCCCGCCTCCAGCTCGACACCCGCGAGCCGGGCCCGGCCCACCCCCAGCAGACAGCCGGCGACATGGGCGAGCGGCGCCAGATCGCCCGAGGCCCCGACCGAGCCCTGGGAGGGAACGACCGGCAGGCAATCGGCCGCCAGCAGCCGCAGGAGGGCGGTGATGATCTCCGGCCGCACCCCGGAATGGCCGAGCCCGAGGCTCGCCGCCTTGAGCACCAGCACGCAGCGCACCACCTCTTCGGGCAGCGGCGCGCCGACTCCGCACATATGCGAGAGCACCAGCCGCTTCTGCAGCTCGCGCACATCGCCCGGCGGGATGCGCAAGCGTGCGAGCTTGCCGAAGCCGGTGTTGAGGCCGTAGATGGGATCGTGGTCCCGCGCCCGCCTGACGACGAGTTCCGCCGCCGCCTCGATCCCGGGAAGGAAGGCGGGATCGAGCACGAGTTCCACCGGCGGTGCAGCCAGCCAGCCCAGCAGCGTGTTCAGGCGCAGATGGCCGGGCTCCAGACGGGTCGCGGACACGGCGGCATCTCCCCGGCGCGCCGCTCGCCTCAGCGTTTCAGGCCGTACAACTTGGCCAGATTGTCGAGGCCGGCCTTGTAGATGCCCTGGATGATGTCGACCGCTTCCTGCTCGGGCACGCCCTTGGCCTCGAAGCTGCTCGACCATTCGACGGTGCTGGTGCCGTCGCCATTGTCCTTGACCCGGATCTCGGCCTCGTAGGAGGCGACGGGCAGCGGCCCCTGCTGGATGGTGTAGCGGTAGACCCGCTCGGTCGGGCTGATCTCCTCGAGCCGCTCGACGATCTCGCCGCCACCCACCAGATGCAGGCGCCGGATGGTGCCCTTCTTGCCTTCCTCGCCCTCGATATCGGCCCGCTCGATGGCCGGATGCCAGTCGGCGATCTGGGCAAAGCCCCCGATCGCCTTCCACAGTTCGGCGGGATCGGCGGCGAGCTTGGTGGACATGGTGACCTGCGGCATGGCGGATGCTCCCTGATCCTGTGGTTGTCGGGTGTCGATCCCATCGATCGGCCCGCGGCGAGGATATGGATCGCCCCGCCCCCGCGCAAGCGCGCCGAAGCGCGCTCCGCCCGACTTGCATGGACGGCCTCGGCCGGTGCATGCTGCGCCCGCCAAGCTCGGGGAAGGCGACCATGACACGCATAGCCTTTTCGGCCGATCACGCCGGCTACACGCTCAAGAACGAGCTCATCGCCCTGGCTCGCGAAAAGGGCTTCGAGGTGCTCGATCTCGGGGTCAACGATGGCAATTCGGTGGACTATCCGGACATGGCCGATGCGCTTGCCGCGGTTCTCGCCATGGGTCGGGCCGAGATCGGGGTGATCGTCTGCGGTTCGGGCATCGGCATCTCGATGGCCGCCAACCGCCATCGCCACATCCGCGCGGCCCTCTGCCACGATGTCACCACCGCCCGTCTGGCGCGCGAGCACAACGATGCCAACGTGCTGGCCCTCGGTGCCCGCACCACCGGCATCGCGGTCGCCCGCGACTGCCTCGAGACCTTCCTCGCCACCCCCTTCGAGGGCGGCCGACATGCCCGACGGGTGGCCAAGCTCAGCGGTCTGCCCGTGGCAGGAGAACAGCCGCCTGCTATATAGCAGCGCAGAGTTGAAACCGGACGGATGCCTGCATGCGCTGCCCCTTCTGTGGATCCGAGGAGACCCAGGTCAAGGATTCCCGCCCCGTCGAGGACGCCACGGCGATCCGCCGGCGGCGCCAGTGCGGGAGCTGCGGTGCCCGCTTCACCACCTTCGAGCGGGTCCAGCTCCGCGATCTGGTGGTGATCAAGAAGGACGGCCGCCGCACTCCCTTCGACCGCGAGAAGCTCGCCCGCTCGATCCGCATCGCCACCCGCAAGCGCGGCATCGAGGAGGAACAGATCGACCGCATCGTCAACGGCATCGTGCGGCGCCTGGAGACCAGCGGCGAGACCGAGGTGCCCTCGACCCGGCTCGGCGAGCTGGCCATGGAGAGCCTCGCCAAGCTCGACGAGGTGGCCTATGTGCGCTTCGCCTCGGTCTATCGTGATTTCGCGACCACCCGCGATTTCGAGGAGTTCATCCGCCGCCTGCCGGAGGCGGAAGACCAGATCCCATGAGCGCCGAAACCGATGCGCGCTTCATGCGCACGGCGCTGCTGCTGGGCGAGCGCGGTCTCGGGCGCTGCTGGCCGAACCCGTCGGTGGGCTGCGTGATCGTCGCCGACGGGCGGATCGTCGGCCGCGGCTGGACCGGCCCCGGTGGCCGCCCGCATGCCGAGACCGAGGCCCTGCGCCGGGCCGGACCGGCGGCGCGCGGCGCCACCGCCTATGTGACCCTGGAGCCCTGCGCCCATCACGGCCGGACCCCGCCCTGCAGCGAGGCCCTGATCGCGGCGGGCATCGCCCGGGTGGTGATCGCCTGCCGCGATCCCGACCCGCGGGTCGACGGCAGGGGCATCACCGCCCTGCGCGAAGCCGGCGTCGATGTCGCGCTGGGCTGTCTCGAAGAGGAAGCCCGCTTCCAGCATGCTGGGCTCTATCTGCGCATCCTCGAGAGACGACCGCTGGTCGCCGTCAAGCTGGCCACCAGCCTCGACGGCCGGATCGCCACCGGCAGCGGCCACAGCCGGTGGATCACCGGCCCCCGCGCGCGGCTCTTCGGCCATCGCCTGCGGGCCGCCCATGACGCGGTGATGGTCGGCAGCGGCACCGCCCTGGTCGACGATCCGCACCTCGGCTGCCGGCTGCCGGGGCTGGAGGAACAAAGCCCGGTGCGGGTCGTCGCCGACCGCCGCCTGCGCCTGTCCCCGGATGCCCGCCTGCTGCGGGATGCTCCGGCACTGCCGCTCTGGATCCTGACCGCCGCGGAGCCGCCGGCCGATGCCGCCCGCGCCCTGGAGAAGGCCGGCGCCACCCTCCTGCCGGTGGCCGAACCCTTCCTGCGGAATGCCTTGGCCCTGCTCGCCGAACGCGGTATCACCCGGCTGCTGGTCGAAGGCGGCGGCAGGCTGGTGGCGGCACTGCTGCGCGAGGATCTGGTCGACCGCCTGCATCTGGCTACCGCTCCCCTGCTGCTGGGCGGCGACGCCTTGGCCGCGGTCGGTGATCTCGGTGTCGAGCGGGTCGACGCCGCCGCCCGCTTCGAAGCGGTGGAAGACTTGCGGCTGGGCGGGGATCATCTCGCCCTCTATGTGCGAAAACGCTGAGGAAACGCCTTGTTCACAGGTATCGTCACCCATCTCGGCCGCCTCGTCTCGGTCGCGGAAGACGACGGCCGCACCCTCACCGTGGCGGTCGATTTCGACACGGAAGAGGTGCCGATCGGCGCCTCGATCGCCCATGACGGCGTCTGCCTGACGGTCATCACCAGAGAGCCCGGCCGCTACCGGGTGTTCGTCTCGCCGGAGACCCTGGCTCGCACCACCGCCGGCGACTGGAAGGAGGGGGATCTTCTCAATCTCGAACGCTCGCTCAGGATCGGTGACGAACTCGGCGGCCATCTGGTGTTCGGTCATGTCGATGCGGTGGGCCGGGTCGAAGCCGTCGAGCCGGCCGGCGACAGCCGCATCCTGCGCGTTTCCATGCCGCCCGATCTCGCGCCGCTGGTGGCGGTCAAGGGCTCGATCGCGGTCGACGGCGTGTCGCTCACCGTCAACGCGGTCGACCGCGAGCAGTTCACGGTGATGGTCATCCCCCACACCCTGGATGCGACCACCCTCGGTCGCCGCCGGCCGGGCGATCGCGTCAATCTGGAAGCCGACATGCTGGCGCGCTATGTGGCCAGACAACTCGCCTTCCGCAACGAGCCCCGAGGTCATGCCGCATAGCGACGCGCTGAGCCCCATCGAGGACATCATCGAGGCCGCCCGTTCCGGCCAGATGTTCATCCTGGTCGATGACGAGGAGCGGGAGAACGAGGGCGACCTCATCATTCCCGCCCAGTACTGCGATGCCGCTGCCGTCAACTTCATGGCCAAGCACGGCCGCGGCCTGATCTGCCTCGCACTCACCCGCGAGCGCTGCGAGAAGCTGGGCCTGCCGCTGATGGCTCAGGGCAACGAGTTCCGCCTGTCCACCGCCTTCACCCTCAGCATCGAGGCGCGGGAAGGTGTCACCACCGGCATCTCCGCCGCCGACCGCGCCCGCACCATCGCCGTGGCCATCGACTCCGCCAGCACCCGCGAGGACATCGTCTCGCCGGGCCATGTCTTCCCGGTGATGGCCCGCGACGGCGGGGTGCTGGTGCGCGCCGGCCATACCGAGGCGGCGGTGGACATCGCCCGTCTCGCCGGGCTCGATGCTTCGGGCGTGATCTGCGAGATCATGAACGATGACGGCACCATGGCCCGGCTGCCAGACCTCGTCGCCTTCGCCCAGCGCCACGGCCTCAAGATCGGCACTATCGCCGATCTCATCGCCTATCGCCTCAAGCACGACCGGCTGGTGGAACGCGACATCGCCACCCATTTCAAGAGCCGCTACGGCGGCGATTTCCGCCTCCAGGTCTATGTCAACCTGCTCGACCAGGTCGAGCATGTGGCGCTGCTCAAGGGCGATCTCACCACCGAGGAGCCGGTGCTGGTGCGCGTCCATGCGGTGAACATGCTCGAGGATCTGCTGGGCGAAGGGCAGAGCGGCCGGGGCGACCAGCTCCACCAGGCGATGCGGATGATCGGCGCCGCCGGACGCGGGGTCATCGTCATCCTCCGCGAGCCGGTGCCCGACGCCATCTCCGCCCATCTGCGCCGGACCCTCGGCCAGCAGCCGCAGAGCCCGCCCGATCTCCGCGTCTACGGCATCGGCGCCCAGATCCTGATGGATCTCGGGGTCCGCGACATGATCTTGCTGTCCAACACCGGGCGCACCATCGTCGGCCTCGAGGGCTACAATCTGCGGGTAGTCGAGACCCGCCCGATTCCGCCCGAGGGAGAGAGCTGATGGCCGGCTCGCCGACCGCCCGGGAGATCCCCTCCCTGCCCGGCGCACGGGTGCTGCTGGTCGAAGCCCGCTACCATGCCCGTATCAACGATCTGCTGGTGCAGGGGGCGCGGCGGGTGCTGGACACGGCCGGTGCGGAAACCGAACTGCTGCGCGTGCCGGGTGCTCTGGAGATTCCCCCGGCCATCCGCCTGGCCGCCGATTCCGGCCGCTACGACGCCTATGTGGCTCTGGGCTGCGTGATCCGCGGCGAGACCTTCCATTTCGAGCTGGTGGCCGTCGAGAGCTGCCGCGGCCTGATGGAACTCGGCACCGGCCGCGGTCTCGCCATCGGCAACGGCATTCTCACCGTCAACAATGTCCAGCAGGCGGTGGTGCGCGCCGCGCCGGGCGGCGAGGACAAGGGCGGACATGCCGCCCTGGCGGCCCTCACCCTGCTGGCGCTGGCACGCCGCCTGACTGCAACGGAGGTCCCATGACCCGCCCGCTGATGCCCAGGCGCCGGGCCGCCCGTCTGGCGGCGGTGCAGGCCCTCTACCAGGTGGAAGCGGGCGCCCAGGATCCCGCCAGGGTGGTGCGCGAATTCCGCGAACATCGCCTCGCGCGGCTGCTCGAGCCCTTCATGCCCGGCGCGCGTTCGCCGCAGGTCGATCGCGAATGGTTCGAGCATCTGGTGTGCGGCGCCTGGAGCCGGCGTCAGGAGCTGGATGCGCTGATCTCCGAGGCGCTCTCCGCCGACTGGACCCTGGAGCGCTGCGGCTATCTGCTGCGCGCCTGCCTGCGGGCCGGCGCCTTCGAGCTGGTGGCCTGCCCCGAGGTGCCGACCGGGGTGATCGTCAACGAGTATATCGAGATCGCCAAGCTGTTCTTCTCCGGCGAGGAGCCGGCCTTCGTCCATGTTGTACCGCCGGTGCAACATGGAGCGACCGCGAGCCAGGAACGCCCACGGC
>CAYYZI010000158.1:0-6479 GCA_964475675.1 uncultured Geminicoccaceae bacterium | reverse complement strand
AGCGTTTCCCGGATCCGGTGTTCCAGCGCCGTGAGATAGCCCTCGTTGAGATGCCAGGTGCGGATGGGCACCACCTCGGTCCCGGCCGTCTCAAAGATATCCCGGGCATATTCCAGATATTCGTCGATGATCATCCGGGACTCATGGGGGGCCAGCACCACCGCCACCACCCGCTCCACACCGTCCGCCACCATTTTCCGGGCCACATCGGGAATCAGCGGGTTCACGTGTTTCATCGCGCTGTACACCCGAACCCCGGGCGCCCGTGCTGCGATCCATTCCCGGAGGCGCTGGACCTGCCGGGTGGTGTGGGTCATGAACGGGCTTCCCCCGATCCGACGATACCGCTCCACGAGCTCCTGGAGGTCGTCCTCCGCCGGTGGACGCCCCCGGCGGATATGGGTGTAATAGGCCCGGATTTCCTCCACATCCAAGCTCCGGGGAGCCCCGTAGGCCATCACCAGCACGCCCAGGGCATCCGCCTGTTCGATGAAGCGACGAAGCGCCTCCGTCCAGGTGGGCATTCGGCGGCGTTCCTCAACGTCGAACCCGAGCGCTGTGCGGATGCTGGCCCCCGTCGCCACCACGTCGCTCGTCACATCCGCCGAGCCGACGAATGCGAGCGGCTCCGCGCCCGTCGAACGCGCGAAGTCGCGATACCACTCCTGGCGCTGCTGGCAGAGATAGATGGTATCTAGAAGGTCTGGGCTCGGGCGCCCGATGCGCTCCGCCCTGATCGTGCGGAAGTCCGGGATCGGAACGCGCTCGACGGGCGGCTCGGAAAGGAAGAAGTAGCCGACGGGTGTGCGCGTGGCCTTGGCAAATGCCTCGAGCTGTTTGAACGTCGGATGCGCCTCGCCGCGCTCCCATCGGGCAAGCCTCGGGAAGCGGTGGGCGAGCACGACGGGGTCCATTCCAGAACGCTCGCGCGCCCAAACCAACAGCTCCGGCCTCACCGCAACACGCATCGTCGCCCTCTCCGGCTTGGATCAGGACCGGCTCCGGTCGCACCAGTCTGGCACCTCGACCCTCGAGCATCCATTCGTGCGGTCATGTCCGCGTTCGCCATGCCCTGAAGTGCACGAGCACCTCTCTCAGCCGTTCCTCGAAGTCCCATCCCTCGTGGAAGGTCTCGAAGATGTGGACGAGCTGGGCCTCGCTCAGCCCGTAGAGACGGGCGACGACGGCATCGAGTTCGTTGATCATCTCCTGCTTCTCCTCCTCCGCCAGCGGCCCGCATTCCACCCCCACGGCCTCGGCCCATTCGGCGAAACGGTCGTCGGGACAGGCGAGACGGCCGGCCAGAGCCACGACCCGCCGCCAGCGCGGATCGTCCCGCGGAGGCCGGGGGATCGGAAAAGGGTTGAAGACATAATAGTTGACATGAGTTTCTACGAATCTCCGCGCATACCAGTCCAGAGGAATTGACGAGAGGATGCCCAGAAGGAACGCTTCGTCTTTTTCATCTCCGCGTGGCCACAGAAGGTAGGGCGCCTGGTTGGCGACGAACACTTGCGGCGGCACCAGAGCGACACGCACCGTTCGACTGTCCGTGGCTCTCGAAATGTCCCGGAACGCCACCCGGGGACGGAAGCAGGGCAGGGTCGAGATGTCCCGCAGGTAATCGCGCGGAAACTCCGCATGGGCGCTACGGCGGTTCGTCGCCGCCCGCAGGCGTTTCCTCTGCAGCCGCGCGATCACCGGCCCCGGATCGGCGAAGGCGTAGTAGATCCCGGTGTCGGGGGTCCAGAGATCGAAGGACTCGCCCTTGTAGACGGGCCAGAAACCTTCCGGGCAATCCTCGCTTGCGACGTCCATCAGTTTCTTGTCATTCGTGGCGTGCAATTCCGTGTCCGGCCGCGCCCGCCATTCGCCGGGGCGGTCGCGGTCGAGGCGGGGCGCCTCCCGGAGCCGGGCGAAGACTTCGAGCGAAGCCTCGGTCGGTAGCAGCGGCAGCGAGGCCGTATCGTTCCAGCTCAGCAACTGTTCGCGCTCGAACGCCGCCGGCGGCTTCCCAATACCCTCCTCGAAGCGCTCCGGCGAAGCGAACGGCCCGCGCAGACGGATCGGCTTGCCCTCCGGCGTGCCGCGGGTGATGGCGATCAGGCCGATGGTGTATTGAGGGTGCACCTCAGGGAACACCCACTGTCGATTATTGAGCAGCATCGTCACCTCGACGCTCGCCGAGTGCGCGAAGATCGTCCTGCGGAACGCGGTCGATCCCTTGGCGGCGAGAGCGCTTCGCGGCAGGACCACGCCGATCCGCCCGCCGTCGGGCACCGAGAGATGCCAAAATCGCCAGCAGAAGGCCTTGTAGACGTCGGGATCACCGGTGCCCATGCCGGGATAGCCACCGCTCACCAGCGCCCGGCGCACGCGCTCCATGCGGGCACGCTCGGCCCTGTACTCACCGAGCAGGTCGGGACGCGCCTCACGCAATCGTGCCTTCTCCTGCTCCTGCTGGCGCTGCGACAGCGCCCTGAGCCCCGGAAAGTGCCGCGCCCAGAAGGCGTGTTCCTCGACCGTCGCCTCTTCCCATGGCGGATTGCCGAGTATCACATCGAAGCCCGGGCGGTCGCGCAGGAACACCTCGGGAAAGGCGATCGGAAAATGCAGGGGATCGAGCCCGGAAAGTGTCTCGCGTGCCGCCTCGACCGCAGCGACGGTGGTCAGGTCGTTCGCCAGTTTCTCCCACTCTTCGAAGGGAAATGCCGCCACCTTCGGATCATCGGTGATCAGCCCGGCGGCAATCAGGTCGCAGAGCGCTTCTGTTTCGCGGAGTGCCTCGCGTGCTTCCTGCATCGCCTCGCGCGCCGACCGGATGTCCTCGAGCGTCGCATCGCTGATCCGTGCCAGCCGGTTGAGCGGTTTCTTGGCGCGGCCGAGCAGGCTGTCGGCATCGACGGCGAACAGGGTGCCGCTGGCTTCCTGGAACTTGTGGCGAATATCCTCCACGGTACCGACGCCGATCAGCGAGTTGCCGTGCACCAGGTTGTGGTCGAGCACCGAGAGCGGCAAACCGGGCACGAAGCTGTGAATCCAGACCGCGAGGCGGGCGAGCTGGACCGAGAGCGAGTTGAGATCGACACCGTAGATACAGCGCCGGGCGATCAGGCGGCGGAGAAGCTGCCCGTCCTCGATGCTCGTCGAATCCGCGAGCTCGCCGAGTTCGCGCCGTGCCGCTTGGCGCAGTGCCGCGAGCTCCCCGCGCACGCCGGGAAGGTCGCGCCCGCCGAGATAATCGGCCATACGCCTCTCGATACGGTCGATCGCCGCGATCAGGAAGTGGCCCGACCCCATGGCGATGTCGGCCACGCGGAAGTCGAAAAAGGCTTCCCCCGCGTCGGTGTCGCTCATCCCGTCGAGGCGGGTGAAATGGTCGGTGAGCGCCGGCTCCAGCGCGTGGTCGAGTAGGTATTCGACGGCGAAGGGCTTGGTGTAGTAGCTGCCCGTCGTCTTGCGTGCACCGGAACGGTTGTGAAGGTAGACCTCGCCTTTCGGGACGAAGACGGGATCGCCTGCCCTGGCCGGCAGATAGGTGCCCTTGCGGTCGCGGGTGAGGTCGGTCTCGGCGAGGGAGAGCTCCGATTCGAGCAACCCCTCGTAGATGGTGCCGAACTCGCGCACGCCGAGCGAGCGGAAATCGACCGGGCCGGGCACACCCTCGGGAGTCTCGATCACCAGGAGTGCCCGCAGCGCCGGCTCGAAAACCGCGTTGGGAAGCTCGATGCGGGCGAGCTCGGCGCCGACTCGAGACACCTTCTGGTCAGCGGTGAACAGCCCCCCGTCGTAGGCTGGAACACCCCATTCCGGATGGCCCGCCGCGACCGCCTGCCAGAGCAACGCCACCTCCTGCCAGTGCGAGCTGCCCGGAGCGATCGGCCCGCCCTTGGCCACGCTTTCGGCGAGTTCTTGCGCCTTCTGCTTGAGCGAACGGCGCCGGTAGGCCTCGCTGAAGCGATAGGGCAGAAGATCGCGGTCCTCGGCATAGGCGATGAACAGCAGCCGGAAGAGCACCGTGAGCGCCATCTCGTAGGTCCGCGCCAGCTCCTTCGGCCCGGGATCCTGCAGATTCCGTGCATCGGCGATACCCTTGGCCAGTCGCGGGACCACCTCGTCGTAGATCCGCTCGCGCAGACGCCCGGCGAGATCGCCGGCGAAGCGTTCGGAGTTCTCCAGGATCTGTTCGAGACTGCCGCCGGGCGCCAGCGCCTCGGCCGAGTAGAGGAGCCAGAGATACGCCAGGTGCTCGTCCGCGAGCAGCGACGGCTGGCACTCGATGTAGGTTTCGGAACGGCCCCGCCGGCCGACACCCCTGTCCACGGCCGTGGAGTAGAGGCGCAGCCGGTTGCCCTGAACCATGAGCACCCAGGGCAGGTTTTGACCATCGGCCTTGGTCAGCGCGTAGCTGACCGGGGAGAGGCTGTTGAAGCGTTGGGCGCCGATTTCCGGGACCTCGGAGTCGCGCAGCATCACCGCCAGTGCCAGGCGACGGTCGCCGCTGTGGAGAAGACTCGTCAGATTGTCGATGCGCTCGATATGGAAGCCGAGGGCGCCGAGGAGTTCCGAGTTCGTCTTGCCGAGCGCCCTCCGGGCCTTGCTGCCGGCGTCGGCCCAGTCACCCCTTCGTGGCGCCCCGTACTGGAGCTCGTGCAGGGCCACCAGCCCCTCGTTGCGGAGCCCCGGCAGGGCGGTTTCGATGGAGGGCAGGGCCTGGCCGAGGAAATGGAGCGCGGCATGGCGATCCGGCTGGTCCAGCGCCTCGCGGCACAGGCGCTCGGCCTGTCCGCGGTCGATCCCCGGGTAAACGGGCGGTTCTTCTCCCGCGGGGCCACACAGGGCCGCTCCCTGCGGATGCAGAACGACCAGCAGAACTGGCGCCGCACGTCCTCCCCGCCGCTTCTTCCAGCATTCGAGGAGAGCGGTCCGCGTGGGGGCTGTCGCCGACCGCGCTACCGCAACCTCGAGGGCGTTCGCCCCCTTGCCGATGAACAGTCCCGCCGGCTGGAGACCGTGCTTGCCATCCGGCGCCCATGGCCGCGAAAGGAGATTCGGCAGGAAACCATTGACATGCGTCATCGCGACGGGCCTTCCCCTGGGAGCCACGCTTTGGCATAGGCTACCCGTCTGCGGTCGGTGCGCAAGGCAACGCTGCGAACCGTCCTCTCCAGCCTCCCGACATACGAACCGGGTTACGATAGCCAGCGAAAGAGCCCGGCATCGTCATGGACGAGGCGCGCGTCGAGATCGCTCGGGAAGGCCGCACCGGTTTCGCGGAAGGTCTTCGCGCATACGATTGGACAAAACCCGGGAACACACGTAACCCGCAGCCTCGGGGGTGCGACGAGAGCTCGCCTGTCGCGTTCATCGGATCGTCGAAGGGAAGCAACGCGCCGAGGATCGCGTTCCCGAGGCGGCCCCGGCACCGGGCGAACTGTTGTAGACTTCCCGCCTGCGGACGATTGCCGAAGGGAGGTGTCGCATGACGAGGCGGCTTTTCCGTGACCGACGCGCGCTCGCCGAGCTCTGCCGGCGGCATCACATCCGGCGTCTGGCATTGTTCGGATCGGTGCTGAAGGGGATGGCGGACGAGACGAGCGATGTGGACCTGCTGGTGGAATTCGAGCCCGGGCGGGAGCCGGGACTGATCGGTCTCGCGCAGATCGAGGCGGAGCTGTCGACGCTCTTGGGCGGGCGCAAGGTGGATCTCCGCACACCCCGCGATCTCAGCCGGCATTTCCGGGACGCGGTGTTGCACAGCGCGGAAGAACAATATGCGGCCTGAAGACGTCGTCCGCATCCGCCACATGATCGAGGCCGCCGAGACGGCTCGGCAGTTCGTCGCCGGCCGGGAACGGCCGGATCTCGATCGAGATCGCATGCTGTTGTTCGCCCTGGTGCGGGCGGTGGAGATCATCGGCGAAGCGGCGGCCAGGCTCGCGCCGGAGACCCGGGCATCGGCTCCGTCGGTTCCCTGGTCGGCGATCATCGCCATGCGCAATCGCCTGATCCATGCCTATTTCGATCTCGATTCCGACATCCTGTGGAAGACGATCACCGAAGAACTGCCGCCGCTGATCGCGGAGCTCCGGACATTGTTGGAATCGACGGACGGCCATGGCACCGAGCAGTCGTGAACGGATCGATCGGGCTGCAGGCGCCGAAGGCCGGGCTCGCCCTCGGGGGCACCGAGCTCCCCCGCTCGCGCGGGGATGCACCCGTCTCCGTGAGCCGCCGGGCCTCGGGGTGCGGCGCAGGCACCGGCCGGGCGAGGCGTCGGTGTCGTCGAGCGCTCCTGCGCTGTCGCGGACCCGAGGGGGCCGGTCGGAGAAGCGGCGGGGTGCGCGGCGGTGACCCAGACGGGGGCCGAGCGGCGTTTTTTGCCGAAAACGGAATCCTTCGGCCGAGATTCCGGTCTCCGGGAGTCTTCAACCGCCGAAGCCGATGTGCCAGATTGGCGTGGGCGCCGAGTCAGATCC
>CAYYZI010000157.1:0-6482 GCA_964475675.1 uncultured Geminicoccaceae bacterium | reverse complement strand
TCTGCATGCCGAGGGCGGTCTCGATGATCAGCTCGAAGCCGATCCGCTTCTTGCGGCCCTTGGCCTGCTCGACCTGGCTCACCAGCATGTCCACCGCGTAGACATCGGCGGCGGTGCCCACCTTGGGGATCATGAACAGATCGAGGCGCTCGCCAGTCTGCTCGATCACCTCCACCACGTCGCGATACATGTAATGGGTGTCGAGCCCGTTGATGCGCACGCTTATGGTCTTGTTGCCCCAGTCGATCTCGTTGAGGGCCTGGATGACGTTGCGCCGGGCCTCCTCCTTCTTGTCCGGGGCGACCGCATCCTCGAGATCGAGGAAGATGACGTCGGCAGCCGACTTCGCCGCCTTTTCGAACAGCTGCGGGCTCGAGCCCGGCACGGCCAGCTCCGAACGGTTCAGGCGGGGCGTGGCCTCCTCGACGATCTTGAAGCTCATCGGTGCTCCTTCGACTGCTCGTGTGGGGATCAGGTGCGGCGCTTGCGGCCGGCAGGCGGTTTGCTGCACTGCACCGCGGCGCCCTCTCGGGACGCCTTCCTAGCAAGAGGATGGTGCTGCGTCACGACCCGGGCGAGCCGTTCGGTCTGCAGATGGGTGTAGATCTGGGTGGTGGCGATATCGGCATGACCGAGCAGGGTCTGCACCGCCCGCAGATCGGCGCCGCCCTCCAGAAGATGGGTGGCAAAGGCGTGCCGCAGCACATGCGGCGACAGCCGGGCGGGGTCGAGGCCGCATTCGACGGCCAGCTCCTTGAGGAGCTGCAGCGCCCGCTGCCGCGTCAAATGACCGCTTCTTCCCCGCGATGGAAACAGCCAGGGAACCGGGCGCCCGCGTGCATCCCGTTCCGGCCTTATGGCCAGCCACTTCTCCAGCGCCGCCCGCGCCCGCCCGCCGATCGGCACCAGCCGCTCCTTGCCGCCCTTGCCGGTGACCCGCAGCGAGCGCAGATCGGGCGCCAGCGCACCGCGCCCGAGCCCGACCAGCTCGCTGACCCGAAGCCCGGTGGCATAGAAGAGCTCCAGCAGGGCCAGGAGGCGGGTTCCCTCGGGACCGGGGCGTCTGGTGGCAGCGGCGATCAGCGCCTCGACCTCCTCCGCGCTCAGAAGCCGCGGCAGTGGGCGGCGGGTGCGCGGACGGTCGATCCGGCTGGTGGGGTCGTCGCTGCGCTCGCCTTCGAGAAACAGGAAGCGGTAGTAATGCCGCAGCGCCGAAAGGCGACGGGCGACGGTGGAGGCGGCGAAGCCGCGGTCTCCGAGATCGGCCAGCCAGGCCCGCACATCCTCCGCCGAGGCGCGCTCCGGCCGCCCCTGCCGGCGCTCCAGAAAGCGACCGAAATCCTCGAGATCGCGGCGATAGGCATCGAGCGTGTTGGGCGAAGCGCCGCGCTCCACCACCAGCATTTCCAGGAACCGCTCGAGGCTGGCCATCAGAGCCGCCACACCAGCGCGAGCTGCACCGCCATCGCCCGGGCGACCTCCTCCTCGCCCAGCGCCTCGAGACCGCGCAGCACCCGCCACAAAGCCAGCGGCGCGGCCCCTTCGGGAGCATCGGTGAGAAGGCCGAGCGCCGCCAGCAGCCCCTCGCCGGGACGCCCCTCGGCCTGCGCGTCCCCGAGCTGGCGCCACAGCGACAGGGGCGGCGCCTGGGCCGCACCCGCGGTCTCGCTTTCCAGCAGACGGGTCCATTCCCGCGGTTCGAGGGGAAGCCCCAGCCCGTCCGCGAGGGTGGCGAACAGCAGGCGCTGGCGATCACCGGGCAGCGGCGCCGGTTCCGGCAGCGGTCGCCTGCCGGCCAGAGCGAGCAGCCGTTCGATCCGCCCGAGCTCCGCCCCTCCCTCACCGGTGGCGCGCACCCGGCGCTCCAAGAGCAACCGCCATTCTTCGATCCGGCCGCTCTCGCCGGCCGCCAGCAGCGGCGGGATGACCGCCTCCGCCGCCCAGTCCAGGGCCGGATCGGGAACCAGCATGGCGGCATAGGGTGCGAGCACCCGCAGCCAGAGCAGCCGTTCGATGCCGGCGGCCAGTGCCGGCACCGCCTCGGCCAAAAGTGCCGCCCGGGCGGCCGGCACGGTTTCCGCCGCCAGTCGGGCGACCATTGCCGCCCGCTTTGCCGCTGCCGTCTCCTGTCCCGGATCGGCGGCCTCCAGATAGACCCGGCGCAGATCCCCGGCTTCCAGCCAGCCCGCCGCGGCCGCCGCCTCCGCCGCCACCAGGCGGATCGTTGCCGGCGCCCGGGCATTGCCGGCGAGCGCCGCCAGCACCGCCGGATCGGCCTTGAGCTCGCCCTCCACCGCCGCCTCGCCCACCGGCAGTTCGCCGATCAGCAGCAGCATCGCCGGCCGCTCGGCACCGGTCGGCAGGGTCACCGACAGGGGCCGGTCGGAGCGCGCTGCCTCCAGCATGGCGAGAAAATCGGGAGTGAAGGCCAGCCCGCGTTCGCGCGCCAGCTCCAGGCGCAGCCCCGCGAGATCGGCATTGCCGTCGCGCAGGGCACAGACGATGCGAACCGCAGCCAGGGCCACCTCCTCGCCGGGCATGTCCGCCGCCAGCTCGCAGGCACGCCCCGCCTCGCGGGCGGCGGCGAGGGCGGTGAGCGCGGCCTGGTGGCGCGGGGCCCGGCTTTCCGCATCGCCCGGGGTCAGCAGCAATTCGGCGGCGAGCGCGGGATCCCCGATGCGCGCGAGGACACGCGCCCGGGCCAGCAGCAGGGCGAGACCGTCCTCGATCCTCGGGCCGGGTGCGGTCAGCAGCCGCCGTGCGAGATCACGCAGGGCCGGCAGCGCCAGACGTTCGGGCAGGCGGTCCAGGAGCGCCCGCAAGCGCGCGGCCTCGGCCCCGGGCCAGAGCGCTCCCTCGAAGCCGAAGCGCGGCACCCCGAGGCCGACGGTCGACAGCGAAGGGGCGGTGACCGGCTGGCTGCGAATGGCCGGCGGCCGGCGCTCGGGCGGGGCCGGTGCCGCCTGCGCAGCGGCCGACGGCGGCGGCAGCAGCCGTCGCGGCGCCTCCTCGGCCATGGCCAGCGCGGGCAGCAGGGCGAGCGACAGCAGCAGGGCACGGATCGGCGGGGCGGCGCGCATCTCAGCGCGGCAGACGCTCGTCCGGGATCACCTTCTCGATCTGCTGGGTCGGGGGTGGAATATCCCAGGTGACGACGAAGATGAGCCCACCGAGGAGGATGACGACGGCGAGGAGGATCAGAATTCGGCTGAGAGTGCCCATAATCCCCGAACTGGCTGGGTCCCGACAGGCAGGCACCGCCGTGCCGGGAACCCATTGCCGGGACGAAGGGTTGCGTCCGCGTCTCGGCGACGGTTTATATCGGTGGCAGCATGGAGTTGCAACGCGCCCGATGTCCGACTTTCCGAGCGATGCCGAAGCCTTCGCCAGCGCCCCGCGCGAGACGGCGCGCCCGATCGTGCTCGTGGGCCTCATGGGGGCCGGCAAGACGGTGGTCGGCAAGCGCCTCGCACGCGCCCTCGGGGTGCCGTTCCGCGATGCCGACGACGAGATCGCGACCGCCGCCGGGATGAGCATCCCCGACATTTTCGAGCTCTATGGCGAGGCCGCCTTCCGCGATCTCGAACGGCGGGTGATCGCCCGCCTGATGCGCGATCCGCCGGGGGTGCTGGCGCTCGGCGGGGGCGCCTTCATCGACGAGGAGATCCGGGCACTGGTCAAGGCGGCGGCGATCTCCATCTGGCTGCGGGCGGATCTCGAGACGCTGCTGCGACGCACCGAAAGGCGGCGCCATGCGCGGCCGCTGCTGGCCAGTGGCGACCCGCGACGGATTCTGCAGGAACTCATGGAAAAGCGCTATCCGGTCTACGCCGAGGCGGATCTCGTGGTCGATACCGGCGACCAGCCCGTGGAGGAGCTCGTCACCCGGATCCGGGCGCTGCTGCCGCAACCGGAACCGCGGCCATGAGCCGGCAGCCGGCGCTGACCGTACGCCTCGCCGATCGCAGCTATCCGATCCATCTCGGAGCGGGGGTGCTGGAGGATGCCGGCAGCCTGATCGCGCCGCTGCTGCGCGAGCCGCGGCTGTTCCTGGTGACCGACGAAAACCTGCGCCGGACCCCCCATCCCGAGCGGCTGATCCGCAGCCTCCACGAGGCCGGCCTGACGGTCGAGACGCTGCCCATTCCCGCCGGCGAGGCCAGCAAGAGCTTCGCCGGTCTCGAGCGGCTGGTCGAGGCGCTTTTGGAGCGCGGCATCGAGCGCCGTTCGACGATCCTGGCTCTCGGTGGCGGGGTGACCGGCGATCTCGCCGGCTTCGCCGCGGCCATCGTGCTGCGCGGGGTCGACTACATTCAGATCCCGACCAGCCTGCTGGCACAGGTGGACAGTGCGGTGGGCGGCAAGACCGGCATCAACACCCGCCAGGGCAAGAACCTGGCCGGCGCTTTCCTGCAGCCGCGGGCGGTGCTGATCGACACCACCGTGCTGGACACGCTGCCGCCGCGGGAGCTGCGCGCCGGCTATGCCGAGATCGTCAAATATGGCTGCATCCGCGATGCCGGCTTCTTCGCCTGGCTGGAACGGCACGGGCCGGAGCTGCTGGCCGGCGATGCCGCGGCGCGCGGCCATGCCATCCGCCGCTCGCTGGAGATCAAGGCGGAGATCGTGGCCCGCGACGAGCGCGAGGAAAGCGGCGAGCGGGCGCTTTTGAATTTCGGCCACACCTTCGCCCATGCCTACGAGGCGCTCTCGGGCTATGGCGGCCGGCTGCTGCATGGCGAGGCGGTGGCCCTGGGCATGGTCAAGGCGGCACTGCTGTCGAGCCGGCTGGGCCTCGCACCGGAGGCCGATGCCGAACGCCTGCGCCGGCATCTCGAGGCGGTCGGTCTCGCCGCCTCGCCGCGGCAGATGGGCCTCCATTTCGACCCCGAGGCGCTGCTGGCGAGCATGCAGCACGATAAGAAGATCGCCGGCGGCCGGCTGCGCTTCGTGCTCTGGCGGGGAATCGGCGAAGCCCTGCTGATGGAGGCGGTGCAGAGGGACATGCTGCACGAGCTCCTCGCCGCGGATTGAGGCCGGAGATGCAACAGGAAGATCCCGGAGGGCCGGCACGCGGGCGCTCCCCTGCCCGTCGCCGCCGGTGGCAGCGATGCTGCTGACCATCCTCCTCGTCATCCTGCTGCTCGCCGCCAACGGCTTTTTCGTCGCCGCCGAGTTCGCGCTCGTCAAGGTGCGCCCGGTGCGGATGCAGCGGCTGGCCGAGGAAGGCTCCCTCCGCGGCCGGCTGACGGTCCACATCCTGCACCGCATCGACGCCTATCTGGCCGCCTGCCAGCTCGGCATCACCATGGCCTCGCTCGGCCTCGGCTGGATCGGCGAGCCCTTCGTCGCCAGCCTGCTGGAGCCCGCCTTCCGGGCCATGGGCCTCGGCGAGCAGACCATTCAGGCCACCGCCTTCATCATCGGCTTTCTGGTATTTTCCTCGCTGCACATCGTGATCGGCGAGCAGGTCCCCAAGACCATCGCCATCCGCGAGGCCGAGCCGGTCTCGCTGTGGTCGGCCATTCCCCTGCACGGCTTCTATCTGCTGCTGTTCCCCCTGAACTGGCTGCTGGATCGGGCCGCCCGCTCGATCCTGCGCCTGCTCGGCCTCGACCGCACGCCGCATATCGAGGTGCTGACCGCCGACGAGCTGCGCAGCCTGATCCTGGCATCCCACCGCCACGGCGCCATGCCCAAGCAGGAACGCGACATGCTCGACGCCATTCTCGACCTGTCCGAGGTCGAGGTGCGCGAAGTGATGACCCACCGCCGGCAGATGGTGACCATCGATGCCGACCGGCCGCTGGCCGAGGTGGTCGAGCAGATCGCCAACAGCCCCTACAGCCGCTTTCCGATCTGGCGCGGCGAGCCCGACCGGATCATCGGCGTGGTGCATGCCAAGGACGTGCTGGCGGCCGCCTGGCGGGCCGGACCGGACACCTCCAAGCTCGATCTGGAAAGCCTCGCCAGCCCGCCCTGGTTCATTCCCGAGACCACCTCGCTGCTCCACCAGCTGCTGGCCTTCCGCAAGCGGCGCGAGCATCTGGCGCTGGTGGTGGACGAGTACGGCAGCCTCCTCGGTCTGGTGACCCTCGAGGACATCCTCGAGGAGATCGTCGGCGAGATCGTCGACGAACGGGACGTGGAAACCGCCGGCATCCAGGTGGAGGCCGACGGTGCGGTACTGGTCGAGGGCCGGGTGACGATCCGCGATCTCAACCGGCGCATGGACTGGAACCTGCCCGAGGAAGAGGCGGCCACGGTGGCCGGGCTGGTGATCGCCGAAGCCGAACGGATCCCCGAGCCCGGCGAGCGCTTCGTCTTCCACGGCTTCGAGTTCGAGGTGCTGCGCCGCCAGCGCCACCAGCTCACCCTCCTGCGGGTGCGGCCGGTGGGCGGCGCGAGCCGGCCGCCACAGGAGCGGCCGGCCGACTGAACGCGGGACGCGCCGCCCGGATTCAGACCTCGATGGCCTCTCC
>CAYYZI010000156.1:0-6549 GCA_964475675.1 uncultured Geminicoccaceae bacterium | reverse complement strand
GCAGCGCTCGATCTCTTCCCGGGTGAGGATGCCGGCGCCGATCGGATCGAGACCACGAATCCCGGTCGCCACCTCGCCATCGGCGATGGCCTTGACCTCGAGCGGATGCAGCCCGCAGAAATCGGCGATCTGTTCGAAGGTCAGGCTCGTATTCTCCACCAGCCACACCGCGGTGGCCTTGGGCATCAGGGGTTTCGGCATATGCTTCGGTCTCCTCTCATGGCGTCGGCCCATCGGCAGAGCGCGCTCACATCCGCAGGGGCGCCGCGCCACCAGATGGCGCGACAGGTCGGCAATTGCAACTACCGGTTAGCTCAGTCCCGGACCGGCACGGTGTAGTTCAGGGCGAGCCGGCCACCGTCGATGTAGACGATCTGGCCGGTCATGTAGCTCGCCTCCTCGCTGGCCAGGAAGAGGACAAGACGCGCCACCTCCTCCGGCGTCCCACAGCGCCCCATGGGAGTGCGGGAGAGGATGGTGCGGCGTGCCGCCTCGTCCTCCATCACCGTCATCAGCAGCTCGGTGAGGATGGAGCCGGGTGCCACCGCGTTGACGCGGATGTTCTTGTCCACGAGTGCCAGTGCGGTGGCCCGGGTGAGCTGATTGATTCCGCCCTTGGCGACGTTATAGGGCACCTGATCGGCGATCGCCATGATGCCGTTGACCGAGGACATGTTGACGATGGCGCCGCCGCCCCGTGCCGCCATCACCCGCGCCGCCGCCTGGCTGCACAGCAGCGCACCCTTGAGATTGACCCGCAGCACGGCATCGAGGTCCTGTTCGGAAAGCTCCAGAAAGTCACTCTTGCGGATGATCGCCGCATTGTTGACGAGAACGTCCAGCCGGCCGCCCCATTCGAGGGTGGCATCGACCATCGCCCCGACCTCCCGGGCGTCGCCGACATCGGTGGCGACGCAATGGGCCCGCCCGCCATCGGCGGCGATCTCCTCGGCGGCCCTTGTTCCGGCCTCCCGGTCGATATCGGCGATGACCACGCAGGCGCCCTCGGCGGCGAAGGCCCGTGCGCAGGCGCGGCCGATACCGCGGCCGGCGCCGGTGACGATGACCACCTTGTTGACGAAGCGCTCCATCCTTCCTCCCGGTTGGCCGGATCCCGCAACAGCGGCTCTTAGCACGATCTTCCGCGTGCGGGCACCCGAAGCCAGCAAGAGGTTGCACCTGCGGCCAGTTTCCGCTGATCTGCCGGTGTGCGCAACGGGGGAAAGCATGCAGCAATCTGGCAGGATCGTCGGTGTCGATGTGGGCGGAACCTTTACCGATCTCGTTCTGTTGGATCCGGAGGACTCGGCGCGGCCGGTGGCCATCGCCAAGGTGCCGACCACCCCCGACAACCAGGCGATCGGAGTGATGCATGCGATCGCCCGGACCGGGGTCGATCTGGCCGATATCGCGCTCATCGTCCACGGCACCACCACCACCACCAACGCCCTGCTCGAGCGCCGCATCGCCAGAACCGGCCTGATCACCACCCGCGGTTTTCGCGACGTGCTGGAGCTGGGCCGCCGCACCCGGCCGCAGCCCTACGGCATGTACGGGGTGTTCGAGCCGCTGATACCCCGGGAGTTGCGGCTCGAGGTCGCCGAGCGCATGGACTGGCGCGGCGAGGTGCTGGTTCCTCTCGACGAAGAGGAGGTGCGGGCGGCGGCCGCGGCGTTGCGCGAGCGGGGCTGCGAGGCGGTGGTCGTCCATTTCCTGCACGCCTACGCCAATCCCGCGCACGAGCTGCGGGCCGGGGAGATCGTCCGCGAACTCTGGCCCAACCCCTATGTCACCCTCGGCCATCAGGTGCTGTCCGAATATCGCGAGTTCGAACGGGGCACGACGGCCGCCGTCAATGCCTGCGTGCAGCCGGTGCTGCATCGCTACCTCACCCGGCTCGAGGAGGAGCTCCGGGGCCGCGGTTTCGCCGCCCGGCTCCTGGTCATGCAGGGCAATGGCGGCACCGTCGCCGCCGGCCTCGCCAGTGCCCAGGCGGCGCGCACGGTGATGTCGGGTCCGGCCTCGGGGGTGATCGCCGCGGCGCGGGCCGGGGCGGCGGCCGGCTACCCCAACCTGATCACCTACGACATGGGCGGTACCAGCACCGATGTGGCGCTGGTCCGGGGAGGCGTGCCGGCGGTCAGCGACGAGCTGGAGATCGAATACGCCATGCCGCTGCACGTGCCGATG
Organism: uncultured Geminicoccaceae bacterium; assembly: GCA_964475675.1. GTDB lineage: Bacteria > Pseudomonadota > Alphaproteobacteria > Geminicoccales > Geminicoccaceae > JALSRW01. The sequence goes on along the minus strand of CAYYZI010000156.1, from coordinate 4,359 downwards.
GTGGACGTCCACACCATCGGTGCCGGCGGCGGCTCCATCGCCTGGCTCGACGAGAGCGGCATGCTGCGGGTGGGCCCGCGCAGCGCCGGGGCCGACCCGGGACCGGTCTGCTACGGTCGGGGCGGCCGCGAACCGACCATCACCGATGCCAATCTGGTACTCGGGCGGCTCGATCCGGCGCGGCTGCTGGCCACCGGAAAGCGGGTCACGCTCGCCGAGGTCGAAGAGGTGATGGTCGACCGCATCGGTCGCCATCTCGGTCTCGATGCGGCCGGGACCGCCGCCGCCATCCTGCGGATCGCCAACGACCGCATGGCCGGGGCCATTCGCATGGTGTCGCTGGCGCGCGGTCACGACCCGCGCGACTATGCCCTGTTCGCCTTCGGCGGGGCGGGGCCGCTGCACGCCACCGCGCTCGCCCGCGAGCTGGCCATTCCACGAGTGCTGATTCCGGCCCGGCCGGGGATCACCAATGCCATCGGCTGCGCCGTGGCCGATCTGCGGCACGACTACGTGCGCACCCTCAACCGGCCGCTCGAGGAGGTGGAGGCGGCGGATCTCGCCGCCATTCTCGACGCCCAGTTCGAGGAGGGGCGGCAACTGCTGCTGCGCGAGCAGGCGCCGGTGGAGGAGATCACCGCGCTGTTCTCGGCCGACATGCAGTTCCGCGGCCAGACCCATCTGCTGAACGTGCCGGTGGACCGTGACCGGCTCGATCGCGCCAGTCTGCGCGAGGTTTTCGAGCGCGCCTATTTCGAGCGTTTCGGCATTGCCCTGCCGGAGCTCGGGGCGCTGCTGGTCAATCTCAAGACCAGCGTCATCGGCCGTCGTGCCGCGGTCGATCTCGCCCTGCTGGCAGCCGCCGGCGAACGCGCATCGAGCCCGCAGGAGGCGGTCGAGGAGGAGCGGCCGGTATGGTTTCCCCGGGGCTGGCTGCCGACCCCGGTCTATGCCCGCGACCGGCTGCCGCTCGGAAGCCGCTTCGAGGGTCCCGCACTGCTGCGCCAGCTCGATACCACGATCGTCATCGAACCCGGTGACCGGGTGGAGGTCGACCGGCTGGGCAATCTGCTGGTGGCGGTGGACTGAAGCGCTTCAGGCCCGTTCGAAGATGCCGCCGGCCGCCACCCCGTCCGCCTGCGCGGTATCGAAGGCGCGCCGTGCCGGATCGTCGCCGGTTGCCGGCACCAGATCGAGCAGGCCGATCTCCGGCGGACGGGCGAAGCGGATCGGCAGACCGGTGGTGCCCACGCCGGCGGTGACGAACAGCCGCCGCCCGGCGATCTCGTGCAGCCCGTAGGCCTGCCGGCGCGGCAGCCGGCTCTGGGTCATCAGTGCCCCGAAGCCGGGCAGGCAGACCTGGCCGCCATGGGTGTGGCCCGCCACCACCAGCCGCACCGCAGGCGGCGCCTCGCGATGCACGTCGGGCATGTGGCTGAGCAGGATGGCCGGCTGGTCCTCGGGCAGGTCGGCCAGCGCGCCCGCCAGATCGTGACGCTCGGTCACCGGGTCGTCGACACCGGCGAGCCAGAGCGGCCTGCCGCCCAGGAACACCGGCTCGATCTCGTTGACGAGAACCCGGATGCCGACCGCCTGGAGGGCCGCGATGACCCGTTGGCCGCCATAATCCCAGTCGTGATTGCCGAGCACCGCGAAGGCGCGGCCTTCGCGGGCCAGCGGACGCAGCGCCGTGGCCACCGCCTCGATGGCCACCGGGCGCACGCCCAAGGTCTCGGTGCAGGCGAAATCTCCCGGCAACAGGACCAGATCCGGGGAAAGCGCGAGCAGGCGATCGACGATGCGGGCGATCCGTTTGGGCGTCATGTGCGGCCAGGCGGCATGGATGTCGGAGAGCACCGCGATGCGCAGCCTTTCGCCGGGAAAGTGCCAGTCCGCCCAGCCGATCCGGTGCCGATGCACGAGCAGGCGTCGCGGCTCGACGCCCAGGGAATAGGCGCCGAGTCCGAAGGCCACCGCACCGGCGGCGACCAGCAACGACATCAGCGCCCCACCTGCGGGCGATACGGGCGATCCATGCCCATCCGGTCCTTCTCCAATTCGCCTTGTCGCCTCATCGCTAGAACAAATCCCTTGCGCAAAGGTTACCAATGGGAGCGCAACGGCGGTTTCGCAATGGGTTTTCGCACAGGGGCGTATCGGAGCGCCTCGACCGTCACGCTCGTGCCGAACGGGTCCACAGGCTGCCGCCGACCATGCCGATGGCGCAGACCAGCATGGCCAGGAGGGTCGGATAGGGGGTACCGTCCTGGATGGTGCCGACGATCTGCACCGCCAGCGCGGCCATCGCCATCTGGATGAAGCCGGCGAGGCCGGAAGCGGCGCCGGCGGCCCGCGGATCGACACTGATGGCGCCGGCCTGGACATTGGGCAGGGCGGTGCCCTGGGCGAAGCCGATGATGGTCATCGGCGCGAACAGAGTGACCAGGTTCCAGCCGCCCAGGGCCATGATCGGAATGGCCAGCGTGGCGACGATCAGCACCACGCTGCTGCCGGCGCGGATCATGCGGTCGAGGCCGATCCGGGCGGAGACGCGCGCGGCCAGGAAATTGCCGAGCATGAAGGCCAGCGAGACCAGCATGAAGAACAGGCCGTATTCGCTGGCCGGCCGCTCCAGCACCTCGACAGTGACGAAGGGCGCGCCGCCGAGAAAGGAGAAGAAGAGGGACATCGAGAAAGCGCCGGTGATGGCGTAGCCCTGAAAGGCGCGGATGCGCAGCAGGCGGGCCATGCTGGCCAGCATCGCGCGCGGACCTTCGGCGGCCCGTTCGAAGCGGTGGGTCTCCGGCAGGTGGCGCAGCACGGCCGCCAGCACCACCAGACCGGCGGCGCCGCCGACCAGGAACACGCTGCGCCAGCCGTAGAGGTCGGTGAGCAGCCCGCCCAGCGCCGGTGCCAGCATCGGCGCCACCACCATGCCCATGGTCAGATAGGCGATGATGCGCGCGGTATCCTCGCGGCCGAACAGATCCCGCACGATGGTCCGGGTCAGCACGAAGCCGGTGGCGCCACCGGCGGCCTGCACCGTGCGCCCGAGTACGAGCAGCGGGATCGAGGTGGCGAAGAGGGCGATCAGGGTGCCCAGCAGAAAGAAGCCGAGTCCGCCCAGGATCACCGGCCGTCTGCCGAAGCGGTCCGCGAGCGAGCCCGCGACCAGGGTGCTGGCGGCCATCGCCAGGGTCGACAGGCTGAAGGTGAGCTGGACGATGGCCGTGCTGGTAGCGAAGGCATCCCGCACCGCCGGCAGGGCGGGGATGAAGATCTGCATGGCGGTCGGCCCCAGCGCGGTCAGCACCACCAGCAGCAGGAGCAGCGCGGTACCGGCCGAGGCCGCGCCCGCGACCCGCCCTTCGGCATCGGATGCGGAAGCGGCCCGTTTCACCTTTCGCGGGCAGTGGCGCTGGCATGCCAGCGCCTGAGCAGCAGATGCTGCAGGGCGGTGAAGGCCAGGAAGATGACGATCCCGGCCATGGATATGAGCAGCAGGGCGGCGAACATGCGCGGGATCTCGAGGCGCCAGCCGGCCTCCAGGATGCGGAAGGCGAGGCCCGAGCCGGTACCGCCGGTGCCGGCCGCGAACTCGGCGACGATCGCCCCGATCAGCGACAGGCCGCCGGCGATCCTGAGCCCGCCCAGGAAATAGGGCAGCGCCGAGGGCAGCCGCAGATGGACGAGCTGCTGCCAGCGGCTGGCGCCGTAGAGCTCGAACAGATCGCGCAGATTGTGGTCGGCGCTGGCAAGGCCGAGCGTGGTATTGGAGAGGATCGGGAAGAAAGCGACGATCCAGGCGCAGATCAGCAGCGCCAGGGTGATGTTGTCGACGTAGATCAGAATGAGCGGGGCGATGGAGATGACCGGCGTCACCTGGAGGATGACGGCCAGTGGAAACAGGCTCATCTCGATCCAGCGCGACAGGGAGAAGAGGATCGCCAGCCCCACCCCGCCGATCACCGCCACGGCGAGGGCCAGGAAGGTGATGCGCAGGGTCACCAGCAGCGAGGGGTAGAGCGACTGCCAGTTGTCGACCAGGCTCTGCAGCACCACCACCGGTCCGGGCAGGATGTAGGGCGGGATCTCGTTGACGCGGACCAGCAGCTCCCAGCCGCCAACGATCAGGGCCAGCAGGGCCAGCGGACCGAGGATGCGCACCGCCAGCTCCAGCCGCGCGCCGGTCCGCGGCGGCGCGCCGGGGACCGCTGCGGCCAGGGTTTCGGTCTCGAGTGCGACAGCCATCGCTCACTCTCCCAACGCCCGCCCCAACTCGGCCGAGACCCGGCGGCCGGCTCCGGGATAGCGCGGTGACAGGCGAAACGCCTCGTCCCCCGCCCCCCCCGCGCCCCC
>CAYYZI010000155.1:0-6573 GCA_964475675.1 uncultured Geminicoccaceae bacterium | reverse complement strand
CGAATTATTGGCCATGCCTTTCTGGAAAATAGTGCATGCAGACTTTCAAGATATCATCAAACAGAGAGGCAGACCCCGCCATGATGATATCCCTGAAAATTATGATGTGAAAATCACCCGTAAAAATGGCGAAACTCGCTGGGTTGACTTTCGTACCAGCATCATTGAGTTGAATGCTAAACCCGCAGTGCTAGGCATAGCCGAAGACATTACCGAATCCAAGAAATCTAGAAGCAGTCTACAACTTTTGCAAAAAATCGTCGATCAAGCCGAAGATTGTATTTACGCAAGTGATTTTGATGGTCGCTTTATTTTATTAAACAAAGCCAGTGAAAAAGTATTAAAAAAATCAAAAAACAAGCTGATTGGACAACCCTTTGCACCCTATATCGCCCCAGAACATTTGGATTTAGCTAGCGAAATGATGCAAAGAAAGCTTCAGGGAAAAGTCGAACACACATCCTATGAATTAGATATCATCGATGCTAAAGGTGGTCGTCACTACATGGAGAATAACTCTTCTGTGGTCACTGACGACTCTGGTCAGCCAGTCGCCACTCAAGGCATTTTACGAAATATTGAGGCGCGCAAAGAAACGCCGGTGGATGGTTTCGCAGGCGGCTGCCGCCGGCACGGTTGTCCACGCTTTCCCCAGCCGCGGCATGTATCGGAGAGTCGCCCGATCCCCGGGGGATTTCAAGATCCTTTTCAACTTCCCGCACCGCCGCCGCCGTTCCCCGTCCTCCTGTGCAGGAGGCTGGGGATGAAATGCAATCCCCACAATCCCGCCTCCATCTGCTACATCTCCCCTTGAAACTTGATAGGAATAGAGAAGGAAGTAGGGTTTGGGAAAAGGTTCCGAACCGGCGACCAAGCCGATCCTCGAAGCACTCGCGGGAAGGGGTCTGACGCCGCCTCCGGTCTGGCTGATGCGGCAGGCGGGACGCTATCTGCCCGAGTATCGCCGGGTGCGGGCGAGGGTCTCGGGCTTTCTCGAACTCTGCTACACCCCCGAGCTCGCGGTCGAGGTGACCCTGCAGCCGATCCGGCGTTTCGCCCTCGATGCGGCGATCCTCTTTTCCGACATCCTGGTGGTGCCGCATGCGCTGGGCATGGATGTCCGCTTCCTCGAAGGCGAGGGGCCGAAGCTCGAACCGCTGCGGGGGCCGGAGGATCTGGCGAAGCTGCGCCCCGAGGCCCTGCAGGAGCGGCTGCGGCCGGTCTACGAGACGGTCGCCATCCTCGCCCGGGAGCTGCCGCCGAAGGTCGCCCTGATCGGCTTTTCCGGAGCGCCCTGGACGCTCGCCTGCTACATGCTCGAGGGGGGCGGCTCCAAGGATTGGCTGACGGCGCGGCGCGTGGCACTGGGCGATCCCGACTTCTTCGGCCGGCTGATCGATCTGCTGACCAACAGCGTCGGCGAATATCTGCTGGCCCAGATCGCGCATGGTGCCGAGGTGGTGCAGCTCTTCGACAGCTGGGCCGGGGTGCTGCCCGAGGCGCAGACGCGACGCTGGGTGATCGAGCCGGCGCGCCGCATCGCCGAGAGGCTGCGCGAGCATGCCGGAGACGTGCCGCTGATCGGCTTTCCCCGCGGCATCGGCCCGCTCTATCCGGCGTTCGTGGAGAGCGTGCGGCCGGCCGGCATCGGCCTCGACACCGCGGTGCCCTGTGGCTGGGCCGAGGCGGCGCTGGGTCCTTCGGGGGTGACCCTGCAGGGCAATCTCGATCCCGTCACCCTGCTGGTCGGCGGCCCGCCGCTGGCGGCGGCGGTGGCGCATATCGAGGAGGCCTGGCGGCAGCGGCCGCGGATCTTCAATCTCGGCCACGGCATTCTGCCGCAGACGCCGATAAAGCATGTGGAAGCGCTCTTAAGCCACTTGCATTCACCGGGGAGATGATCCAATTAGTGTCGCGTGATCCACCTGCCCGCGCGACCCGGACGAGGCGGACCAGATTGCGCGCGGCCATCACGCCCAGATCAGACACTCGTCCCGTGCATGCCGAGAGGCTGCCTGGTCGCGAAGCGGCGAATTGTGGAAAATCTCTATCTCTGGATCAAGGCCCTTCACATCGCTGCCTTCTCGGCCTGGATGGCGGGGATGTGGTATTTGCCGAGGCTTTTCGTGTATCATGCGGATACGGCACCGGGCAGTGCCCCGTCGGAGCTCTTCAAGGTCATGGAGCGCCGGCTCCTCAACGCGATCGCCACGCCGGCCATGGTCGTCACCTGGGCCGCCGGCATCGCCCTGGCCAGCACGGCCGAGCTTTGGGGTGAAGGATGGCTCCACATCAAGTTGCTGAGCGTCGTGCTGCTGACCGCGATGCACGGGTTGCTGGCGCGTGATGTCCGGCGCTTCGCCGCCGACGAGCGACCGCACCCGGCGAGATGGTACCGGATCGCCAACGAGGTGCCGACAGTGCTGTTCCTCGTGATCGTCGTCATGGCGGTGGTCCGGCCATGGGCCTGATGCGCAGGCAGGAGCGCGCTTTCCACAGGAGTAGCCAAAGATCGTGAGCGACAAAGCAGAACCGAACAGCGAAGTGGTCGCTGTGCAGACCGAAGTTCCGGAAGGCGAGAAGCCCGAAAAGCCGCCGAAGGAAGAGGCGGAGGCCGCCCCGGCACCGCGCCGCCGCCGCCCCCGCCGGCGCGAGCTGCGCCCGCCGGAGACCGGCTCCCAGCCGGCGGTGGAGCCGCTCGGCCGGGAAGCCGAGCGGATCCCCGGCCTGCCGCCTGCCGCCCCGACCGGCCAGCCCCAGGCGGCGGAAGCCGCGGCTGCGACCGTCCCGGCCGGGGAAGAGGCGGCACCGGCGGAGCCGATGCCGACCATCAATCTCACCGAGCTCAAGCGACGGCCGCCGGCCGAGCTGCTGCGCTATGCAGAAGAAATCGGCATCGAGAACGCGAGCACGCTGAAGAAGTCCGATCTCGTCTTCTCGATCCTCAAGCGTCTCGCCCAGACCGGTGTCCCGATCTACGGTGAGGGTGTCCTCGAAATCCTTCAGGACGGCTTCGGTTTTCTTCGCTCTCCGCACACCAACTACGTTTCCGGTCCCGACGACATCTACGTCTCGCCTTCGCAGATCCGCCGGTTCGGTCTGCGTACCGGGGACGTGGTGCAGGGCCAGGTGCGCGCCCCCAAGGAAGGCGAGCGCTATTTCGCCCTGCTGCGGGCGACCAGCATCAATTTCGATCCCCCCGGGGTGGCCCGCCACCGGGTCCATTTCGACAATCTCACGCCCTACTACCCGACCGAGAAGATCAAGCTCGAGGTACCGGGGCAGAAGGACTACTCGACCCGGGTGATCGACATCGTCGCCCCCCTGGGCAAGGGCCAGCGCGGGCTGATCGTGGCGCCGCCCCGGACCGGCAAGACGATGCTGATGCAGAACATCGCCCATGCCATCATGCACAACCATCCCGAGGTCTTCCTGATCGTGCTGCTGATCGACGAGCGGCCGGAGGAAGTCACCGACATGCAGCGCACGGTGCGGGGCGAGGTGGTGAGCTCGACCTTCGACGAGCCGGCGACACGCCATGTGCAGGTGGCGGAAATGGTGATCGAGAAGGCCAAGCGGCTGGTCGAGCACAATCGCGACGTGGTCATCCTGCTGGATTCGATCACCCGTCTGGCCCGCGCCTACAACACCGTGGTGCCCTCCTCGGGCAAGGTGCTGACCGGCGGTGTCGATGCCAACGCCCTGCAGCGCCCCAAGCGCTTCTTCGGCGCCGCCCGCAACATCGAGGATGGCGGCTCGCTGACCATCATCGCCACCGCTCTCGTGGATACCGGCTCGCGGATGGACGAGGTGATCTTCGAGGAGTTCAAGGGCACCGGCAATTCCGAGATCGCCCTCGACCGCCGTCTCGCCGACAAGCGGGTCTGGCCGGCCATCGACATCAACAAATCGGGCACCCGCAAGGAGGAGCTGCTGGTCGACCGCGCCACCCTGCAGCGGATGTGGGTGCTGCGGCGGATCCTGAGCCCGATGGGCACCGTCGATGCCATGGAGTTCCTGGTCGACAAGATGCGGATGACCAGGAGCAACGAGGAGTTCTGGGCGTCGATGAACGCCTGAGCGGGGTACCGCGGCGGCGCCGATGTGGGAACGGCTGCGGCCCTGGCTCGAGGTGCTGCTGGCCCAGCTCGCGATTCTTCTCCTCACCTGGCCGCTGGGCTTCTCGCTCGCCTCCCTCGCGAGCCTGCTGATCCTGCTCTCGGGTATCGTGGCGCCGGGCCGGGAAGGCTTCGGTGCCGCCGCGCTGCTGATGCTGGCGGTGCCGGTCGCCCTCCTCCTGGTCTTCGCCCTGCTCTGGTTTCTCGCCTGGCGCTTCTGGTTCCGGCTGCGGATGCCTCGCGGCCGCTTCCTTCTCGCCTGGAGCCTGTCGCTCTTCCTGCTGTCGCTCCTGTGGGCGGGGTGGGCGATCTCGGCCGGCTACTTCCTTCCATAGCCGCCGTGGCGGCCGCCCCGGCTCCTGCCGGAGCGGCTCCGCGGTTACGGGATCAGCACGGTGGCGCCGATTGTCCGGCGGCTCTCCAGTGCCCGATGGGCCTCGGCCGCCTGCTCCAGCGGGAAGCGCTGCTTGACCTCGATCCGCACGATGCCGCGACGGACCACATCGATCACATCCCTGGCGCAGGCCTCGAGATCGGCGCGGGTGCTGGTATAGTGGAACAGAGTGGGCCGGGTGACGTAGAGCGAGCCCTTCTGGCTGAGGATGCCGAGATTGAAATTGTCCACCGGACCGCTGGCATTGCCGAAGCTGACCATCAGGCCGCGCGGACGCAGGCAGTCGAGGGATTTCAGGAAGGTGGCCTTGCCGACCCCGTCATAGACCACCGCCACCCCCTTGCCGCCGGTGATCTCCTTCACCCGCTCGGCGAAATCCTCTTCGGTGTAGATGATCGGATGGTCGCAGCCATGGGCGCGGGCGATCTCCGCCTTCTCGCGGCTGCCGACGGTGCCGATCACCGTCGCCCCGAGATGCTTGGCCCACTGGCAGAGAATGAGGCCGGCGCCGCCGGCGGCGGCATGGACGAGGATGGTGTCGCCGGGCTTCACCGCATAGGTCTGCTTGAGGAGATACTGGGCGGTCATGCCCTTGAGCATCATCGCCGCCGCCACCTCGTCGGAGATCTCCTCGGGAATGGCGATCAGCTTGTCGGCCGGCATGGTCCGGAGATCGGCATAGGCGCCGAGCGGACCGGTCCCGTAGGCGACCCGCTGGCCGACCGCGAGATTCGCGACCCCTTCACCGAGGGCCTCGATCACGCCGCTCGCTTCCAGCCCCGGGGTGAAGGGCAGCCCCTGGGGCGGCGGATAGAGGCCGGTGCGGAAATAGATGTCGATGAAGTTGAGCCCGATCGCCCGGTGGCGCAGCAGAACTTCGCCCGGGCCGGGAGCCGGCGGCTCCCAGTTCTCGAGCTCGAGCACCTCGGGACCGCCGAAGCGGCGAACGACAATGCGCTTGGCCATTTCCATGTTCCTCCCCACTCAAACGTCGCTGCCTCGCTCTTAGACCGTTCCTCGGGCAAGGACCAGATGGCAGCGCGCGGAGCCCTCAATCGGGTCGCAGCAGGCGGGTGAGCTCCTCCACACTGCGCGCCGGCGGCTGGCAGAGGCTGCCCACACATACCGTGGCGAACGCCTCCTCGCCCTCCTGCGCTTGCGGCACCAGCAGATGGGCGGGCGGTGCCTTGCGCAGGGCGGCATCCCGCAGCGCCGACCATGCCGGGTCGCCGGCCCGGCCGTGGAGACGGATCTGGACCGCCTTCTCGAGGACCAGCGAGGCCGACAGCAGGCCCGCATGGCCGTAGGGGTTCTCGGCGAGCTGGCCGGCGAAGGCTTCGATCGTTCGCTCGGCGAGATGGCGATACTCCGGATCACCGGTGATCAGGAACAGCCGCGCCAGGTTTTCGGCCTGCGTGGCAACGCCGGAGGGGACCGGGCCGTCGAGCGCGGCGAGGGGCAGAAGCGGCAGCTCGCTGGCCGCCGGCGGCACCGGATGCAGCACGCCGTCGGCGCCGCGAAACGCGCTTTCCACCGTCGCCGTCCAGCGCCGCGCGGTCTCCACACAGGACGCCGCCGCCGTGCATTGATGGAGCAGCAGCGCCGCCCGGATCATCTGCGCGTAATCCTCCAGAAAGCTCTGTGCCGAACGCCGGCCGTCGCGCCAGGCATGGAACAGCCGGTCGCCCTCGCCGAGTGCGGCAGTGACCCGCGCGAACAGCTCCTCGGCCAGCTCCAGATAGCGGCTGCGGCCGGTGCGGGCGAAGGCTACCGCCAGCCCGGCGATGGCGAGGCCGTTCCAGTCGGCCAGCACCTTGTCGTCGCGGGCCGGCGGCACCCGCCCGGCGCGGCGTTCGAGGAGGCGCGCGCGCAGGGCGGCGAGGCGGGCCTCTTCGGCGGCGTCGCGCAGTCCCGCCTCGCCCAGCCGGTGGAGGATCGAACGCCCCTCGAAATTGCCCTCGGATGTTACCCCGTAGACCTCGCAGAAATGCGCGGCATCGGCGCCCAGTGGTTGAGCCTCACACCGTCCATGGCAGGTTGCGGGATTTTGAAGCTAACTTC
>CAYYZI010000154.1:0-6620 GCA_964475675.1 uncultured Geminicoccaceae bacterium | reverse complement strand
CTGGTGGCGGCGCGCATCCGGCCCTGGCGCGATGTCGCCGATCTGCGCCGGCGCAGCGGCCTGTCCCGGGCCGGTCTCGAAATCCTGGCGGAAGCCGATGCCTTCCGTTCGCTGGGCCTCGATCGCCGCCGGGCGCTGTGGGCGGTGCAGGCGCTGGCCGAGGCCAGCCTGCCGCTGTTCGAGCGTGCCGAGCAGCACCGGCGGCCGGGTTCCAACGAGCCTCCCCTGGAGGGTGGCGAGGAGCCCTGGCTGCTGCTGCCCGAGGCATCCCTCGGTGAGGAAGTGGTCGAGGATTATGCGCGTCTGCGGCTTTCGCTGCGGGCCCATCCCCTGGCACTGCTGCGCGATGCCCTGCATCAAAAGGGAGTGATCCCTGCCCGCGGGCTCTGGGAGATCCCGCCCGGCGAGCGGGTATGGACCGCCGGTCTGGTGATCGTCCGGCAGCGACCGGGCAGCGCCAGGGGGGTCGTCTTCGTCACCCTGGAGGATGAGACCGGCTTCGCCAATCTGATCGTCTGGTCGAAGGTGTTCGAGACCTTCCGGCCGGTACTGATGCATGCCCGCCTGCTGGCGGCCCGGGGCCGTATCCAGCGGGAGGGAAAGGTGCTGCATCTGGTGGCCGAGCGGCTCCGTGACTGGACGCCGCTGCTCGCGCGGCTGGCCGCGACGGAGGAGGATCCGGCATCCGCCGAAATCGCCCGGCTGCTGCCCGAGGGGCGCAATTTCCGGTGAGGGAGGGTCGCCAACCGCCGGCCGGGGCCGGCTTCAGCGCACCGTTTCGAGCTCGCCGAAGCGCACCGGCATGATCTCGGAGACATGGGTGCGCCCGACCAGATCCTTTTCCACCAGACTGAGCTTCTGCTCGTCGGCGAGACCTGCGGGCAGCACCATCCGCCCGCCCGGAGCGAGCTGTTCGATCAGCGAAGCCGGCACCAGCTCGGCGCCGGCGGTCACCAGAATCCGGTCGAAGGGGGCGAATTCCGGCCAGCCCAGCGAGCCGTCGCCGACCCGGATGGTGATGTTGCCGTAGCCCAGCTCGCGCAGCCGCTCCTCGGCCGCCGCCGCCAGCTCCTCGATGATCTCGACCGTGAACACCTCGTCGGCGAGCTCGGCCAGCACCGCCGCGTGATAGCCGAGGCCGGTGCCCACCTCGAGCACGCGATCACCCGGCTCGATCTCCAGCAGATCGGTCATCACCGCGACGATGAAGGGCTGCGAGATCGTCTTGTCAAACCCGATCGGCAGCGGCGAGTTGTTGTAGGCGAAGGGTTTCAGCACGTCCGGCACGAACAGGTGACGCGGTACCCGCTGCATCGCCTCCAGCACCCGTTCGTCGAGCCGGCTCTTGCCCAGTTCGGCCGCCGACAGATCGGCGTAGATCCCGACCACCTCCACCATGTGTCGGCGGAGAATGGCGTAATGCTCTTCCCGCATCTGCATGGCCGTTCGCGCCTCCAAAGCCGATCCGGTTCGCCACGCCCTGCGGCGACCGGCTCCTCGCCCCGTGCTCCGGGCCCGCCGCTGCCCGGACCGGCCGCGTGCCGGCCCGACATGCGGCATCCCTTCGCTCTTGTACCATAGGACGGGGGCGCATTGGCAGGCAATGCGTCGATGCGGCCGGCCGGTTCCGCCGCGCTCCGCTGGAGACGGGATCAGTCGCTGCGGTGGGTCTTCTCGCGGCGTTCGTGACGCTCCTGCGCCTCGATGCTCAGGGTGGCGATGGGCCGCGCCTCGAGACGGCGGATGCCGATCGGCTCGTTGGTCTCCTCGCAATAGCCGTAGGTGCCCTCGTCGATGCGCTTGAGCGCGGCCTCGATCTTGTTCAGGAGCTTGCGTTCGCGGTCCCGGGTGCGGAGTTCGAAATAACGCTGCATCTCGCTCGAGGCCCAGTCGGTGGCGTCCGCCGGCCGGTCGGTCTCCTCCTGGAGCTGGCGCAGGGTGAGACCCGAACCGCGGAGGATTTCCTCGCGCCAGCGCAACAGCTTGCGCCGGAAATACTCCCGCTGGCGCGGGTTCATGTACGGCTCGTCTTCACTCGGACGGTACTCGTCGGTGATCTCGACCGTCATCGACCCTCCTCGGCACCACGCTTCTCGCCAATCCCGCGGGCCGCCGGCCGGGTGCCGGCACCACCGCACAATTCCTTTGCGCGCAGGCCATTAGCGCATGTGGCTTCCGGCTGGCAATATGCTGCATGCAGAAAGCCGCCGTGTTCTTCATCCGGGTACTGCCGCGCCGGCCGGATCCCGCCCCGGGTGATGCCGGCAGAGAGGGCAGTCCGGGCGCCGGCGCACCCGCAGCCGATCGAAGCCGCTGCTGCGTGCGTCATAGAGCAGCAGCCATCCCGACAGGGAGTCGAAGCCGCCGAGCAGTTCCTTGATCACCTCCACCGCCTGCAGCGTGCCCATCACCCCGGCCGCGGGCCCCAGCACGCCGCCCTGGGCGCAACTCGGCAGCGCATCGGCGGCGGGCTGGTCCGGAAACAGGCAGGAAAAGCAGGGGTGGGGCGGCCCGAGATGGGCCTTGAAGGTGGTGAGCTGCCCGTCCATCCCCTGGACGGCGGCGCTGACCAGCGGGATGCCTGCTTCCAGACAGGCGGCGTGGACGGCCTGCCGGGTGGCGAAATTGTCGCTGCCATCGGCGACGATCTCGTAGTCCTCGACCAGTGCCGCCGCATTGTCGGCGGTGAGACGCGTGCCGATGGCGCGGATCTCGAGATCGGGGGCGAGCTGCCGCAGCCGGTCGGTCGCCGCCTCCACCTTTCCGCGACCGACATCCGCCGCCGCGAACAGGATCTGGCGGTGCAGGTTGCTCGCATCGACGCGGTCGTCGTCGATCAGCCCGAGATGGCCGATGCCGGCGGCGGCGAGATAGGTGAGCAGCGGCGAGCCGAGGCCGCCGGCACCGATCACCAGCACCCGCGCGGCCCGGAGCCGGGCCTGTCCGGCGCCGCCGATCTCGGGCAGCACGATGTGCCGGGCGAAACGGCGGATGTCCTGTTCGGTCAGGGTCATGGGCGGCGATCGACTCCTCGCGGGCGGTCGCGGTGGCCGCCGAAGGGTACCCCGTCGGGGCGGGGAACCCGCGTGCCATCGTTAACCGGATGTTAACCACAAGCGCGGATATTTGCGTCGTCGAGGGACGACGGCAAGGAGTGGCGACTGTGCCAGAAAAAAGGACGGCGGTGGCGTTGCGCTACGATCCGGCGGCCGGCGAACTGCCTTGTGTTACCGCGCGTGGTCGCGGCGTGATCGCCGAGCAGATCCTGAAGCTGGCGGCGGAGAACGGCATTCCCGTCTCCCGCAATCCCGATCTGGCCGAGCTGCTGGTCCGCCTCGCGCCCGGATCGTACATTCCCACCGAGGCCTTCGCCGCCGTCGCCGCGATCCTGGCCAGCCTCTACCGGCTCGATGCCGCCTCGCGCGCGGCATCGCCGCCCAGCGGAGGGTGACAGCATGGCACAGGAAGGCACCGGCTCCTCCCGCTCCACACCGCCCGCATCGGGCTTCCTCGAGCTGCTGGAAGAGGCGACCATCGCCGTGGCACGCGCCCGCGACGCCTTGGTCGCCGGGCAGATCCCCGATCTGCGGGACACCGCCGCACTGGTCGACCGGGCGGTCGAGGCGCTGACCGCGGTGACCGCCGAGCAGCTCCCCGCCGCCCGTCTCAAGCTGCTCGGTCTGCTCGACGAGATCTCGACGCTGGTCGTCCGGGTCACCGAATTGCATGGCGAAGCCGCCGGCCAGCTCACCGACCTCAACGCTCGCCGGCGGGCGGTGATGGCCTATGCCGGCCGCCGCAAGGTCTGACGGAGATGGCCGAGGCGCCCGCCCTGTTCGGTCTCAACACGGTGCTGGCACTGGCGCTGGTGCTCGGCCTTCTGGTGCTGCTCGCCGCCGCCTTGCGCTGGCTGGCACCGCGCCTGTCGACGCTGCCCAACGGCGGTCACCGGATCGAGCTCCTGGCCTCGCGGGTACTCGACAATCGCAGTCGGGCGGCGTTGCTCCGTTGCGGCGGTCGGCGCTATCTGATCGTCGCCACCGCCGGCGGCGTCTGTCTGCTCGACAGCTACAGCGATGACGCAGCCGCGGCGGGAGAGGAACCCCATGCGGCTGGCTGACGCGGGCCGTCGGATCCTGCTCCTGGCCGTGCCGCTGGCCGTCTTCCCGCAGGTGGCGCTGGCCCAGGCCCTGACCCTCGATCTCGGTAGCGATCAGGGAACCCTCACCGGCCAGCTGATCCGCCTCGTGCTGCTGATCACCGGGTTGAGCCTGGCGCCTTCGCTGCTGGTGATGGTCACCTCCTTCACCCGCATCGTCATCGCCCTTTCCTTCCTGCGCAGTGCCATCGGCCTGCAGCAGTCGCCGCCCAACGTGGTGCTTCTCGGTCTCGCCCTGTTCCTGACCTTCTTCGTCATGGCGCCGACCTTCGAGAAATCCTGGCAGGAGGGAATCGAGCCGCTGATGCGCGAGCAGATCGACACCGCCACCGCCCTCGACCGTTCAGCGGCACCGTTTCGCGTCTTCATGCTGAAGCAGACGCGGGAAAAGGATCTGGCGCTGTTCTACGGGATCGCCGGCATCGAGCCGGGCGAGGATCCGCTTGCCACGCCCTACCGCGTGCTGGTGCCTTCCTTCATGATCAGCGAACTGAGAAAGGCCTTCGAGATCGGGTTTCTGCTCTATCTGCCGTTTCTGGTGATCGACCTGGTGATCGCCTCCATCCTGATGTCGATGGGCATGATGATGCTGCCGCCGGTGATGATCTCGATGCCGTTCAAGCTCATCTTCTTCGTTCTGGTGGACGGCTGGTATCTGGTGGTCGGCAATCTGGTGGAAGGGTTCCTCGGCTGAGCGGCGCCGCAGCACCCGGCTTCAGCCTTCGAGGAAACCCTGCAGAACGCCGCTCTCGGCGGCGAGATCGAGAAAGGTGAAGCGGTCGCGCAGGGTCCGCGCATGGCGGACCGCGTCTCGCCAGAAACCCTCGGGCCAGCCGAGATCGGCGGGCGTTCGGGGGGCGGCCGCCGCGGCGAGCACCGCCTCGAGCCTGCCCGCGGGAACGGCGATGGCTTCCAGCCGCGCCACCAGCTCCGGCCAGATCTCGTGGAGCCGCTGCGTGAGCGCGGCGGCCCGTGCGGCGTCGAGCAGCTTGGGAGTGAAGGCGTTCCAGCAGGATCGGCCGAGCTCGGCACCGAAATGCGCCTCCAGATCGGCCCGGCGGATGCGGGTCGCGCGCAGCCGCGGCGGGCCCGCGGCCAGCATCCGCTCCTGCAGGCGGGCCATGACCAGGGTGGTGACGCCGATCTGCTCGCCATGGAGCGGCAGCGGCAGCTCGGGCGGGGCCATCATCTCGGCATAGTGGCTGATCAGATGCTCGCCCTGGCTGGCCGGCTGGCTGCCGCCGCAGATGGTCATCCCCAGTCCCGACAGGACCAGGGTCCGCACCAGCCGACGCACCGCCTCGCGGTCGCCGGCCAGCAATGCCTCGGCGCCGGCCAGAAGTGCTGGCTCGTCTGCCGCCAGCAGGGCGAAGGGTGCATTGCGGTAGGGAGTGCCGAGCAGCAGATGGGCCATCAGCCAGTCGCTCTGGGCGGTGGCCCGGCAGAGACTGTCGCCGAGCCCGGCGCGGATCAGGCGGGGCGGTGCTGCGGCCAGCACCTCGAGATCGAAGAAGGCGCCGCGGGGTGGTGCCGCGGGCAGGGAACGCTTGTGCCCATCCACGGTGATCGCCGCGTTGACCGAGACATAGCCGTTCATCGAAGGGGCGGTGGCGAACACGGCATAAGGGCGGTCGAGGCGCACGGCCGCGTATTTGCAGAGATCGTTGACGGTCCCCGAACCGACCGCGATCAGGCCCGTGCAATCGGCGGCCTCGGCCGTGATCCGCCGGACGGTGCCGAGATCGGCATGGGGACGCGGTGGCAGGCGGAGGATCGTCGTTCGGGCGATCCGGCCGAGTGCCGCCGCCACCCGGCTGCCCATCGCCCGTTCGGTATCGGGATCGAACAGCACGGCGAGATGCGGGCCGAGCCCGAGCTCGGCGATCAGCTCCGCTTCCCGCCCGGCCAGACTGTCGGCGATGGCGATGCGCAGCGGCGGCACCGACAACGGCCGACCGTCGTCGGGATCCTGCATGCGGCCCTCGAGCAGCGCCGCGAGCGGGTCGCTGGCGAGGGTCATGATCCGGCGAGGACGGCCCGCATGTCCGGCCTTACGAGGCCGCGGCCCCTTCCGCCCGCGCCTCTTCCGGCCGCCGGTTGCTCACGCCATGCGCCAGCGCCGCCTCGAGGAAGGGGTCGAGATCGCCGTCGAGGACGGCCTGGGCGTTGCCGGTCTCCACCCCGGTGCGCAGATCCTTGACCATCTTGTAGGGGTGGAGGACGTAGGAGCGGATCTGGTGGCCCCAGCCGATGCCCGTCTTCTGCGCCTCCTGGGCGTCCTGCTCGGCCCGCCGCTTCTGCAGCTCGAGCTCGTAGAGCCGGGCCTTGAGCATGGCCATCGCCTGCGCCCGGTTGCGGTGCTGCGAGCGATCGTTCTGGCACTGCACGACGATGCCGGTCGGCAGATGGGTGATGCGCACCGCCGAATCGGTGGTGTTGACGTGCTGCCCGCCGGCGCCCG
>CAYYZI010000153.1:0-6782 GCA_964475675.1 uncultured Geminicoccaceae bacterium | reverse complement strand
GAAGAAACTGACCGTGAAATCCATGCGACGGGCTTCGAAGAACTCCTTCTGCACCAGATACGCCGTGGCGTCCCGCCATTGCATGGCCGCCAGCAGCAGCGCCAGCGCCGCGGCAATGCCGAGGATGGCGAGGCCGCTCCGCAGCGGCCAGCGCAGCAGATGGCGCAGCAGCATGAGGGTCGGCTGATCGAGGATCCCGCGCGCGGCCAGCCCGAGAACGCCCCTGCGCCGGTAGGCCGGCGGGGGAGGCGGCCGCATCGCCTGGGCCGGTGGCAGGCGGCCGGCGGCCCGTACCGCGCGCCAGGCCCCGAGCACGGCGGCGAGCAGACCGAGCGCGGTGGCCACCGCATAGACCCAGGGCTCGAGCCGGTAGCGGAGCAGCGGGAAGCGGAAGAACTGGGTGTAGAGTTCGGTGATGCGGCCGGCGGTCCAGCTTCCCGCCAGCAGCCCGAGCACCACGCCCAGGAGACCGATCAGCAGGGCCAAGGTGAGATAATGGGTGGCGATGGTGCGGTCGGCATAGCCGAAGGCCTTGAGGACGCCGATCTGCTCGCGCTCGGTGTCCACCATCCGGCGGCACATGGCCTGCAGCAGAAAGGCGCCGACGACCAGAAAGACGCTGGGGAGAACCGCAGCCAGGGTGCGCAGCTGGCGGATCTCGTTGTCGACGAAGAAGGCCGAGACCTGGATGCTGCGATCGTAGGCGCCCAGCCCTCCATAGGGCTCCAGCAGCCGGTCGACGGCGGCGCGCACCGCCTCCGGATCGGCCGCCGGGGCGAGGAACAGTACCGCATCGTTGAAGGCGCCTTCGAGATCGAAGGCCGCCTCGAGGGTGCTACGGCTCAGCCACAGTACGCCGAAGCGGCGGTCGTCGGGCAGCAGGGCACCGGGCGGGATGGCGTAGACGAATTCGGGCGACAGCGCGATGCCGACCACCGACAGGCGCCGCTGCCGGCCGTTGATGTTGGCGAGGATGCGGTCCCCCGGCCGCAGCGCGTGGGCCTCGGCGAAGGCTTCGTTGACCAGCGCCTCGTCCCGCCCGTCGGGGGCGAGACCGCGCCCCTGACGGATCACCAGACGGTCGAGGACGGGTCCGCCGCGTTCGGGTACCGAGACCAGCCGGGCAGTCACCGGCTCGACGAAATCGGCGAAGGTCAGGGTCGCAAAGCCGGTGATCCGGGTTTCCGCGGCGACCACGCCATCGATACGCTCCAGCGCCTCCCCCACCGCCGCGGGCACCCGCTTGGCATGGACGAAGAGCTGCCCGAACCGGCTCTGCACATAGTAGGCGTCGCGGGTCGCCTCCAATGAGGCCATCGCTCCCAGCATCATGATGAAGACGGCGATGCCGGAGCCGATGACGAGGCCGATCGCCAGCGCCTGCAGGCGCATCCGCCAGAGATCGCGCAGCAGCTTGCGGTGCAGGGTGCGCATGCGGCTACCAGCTCAGCGCCGCCGGCTCGACCGGCTGCGGGTTGCGGGTGACGGAGACGACGCGGCCGTCGGCGAAGCGTACCACGCGGTCGGCCATGGCGGCGATGGCCGCATTGTGGGTGACGATCAGGGTGGTCGCGCCGATCTCCCGCGAGGTCTGCCGCAGGGCCTCCAGCACGACGATGCCGGTGGCGCTGTCGAGCGCGCCGGTGGGCTCATCGCACAGCAGCAGCTCCGGCCGCTTGGCGATGGCCCGGGCGATCGCCACCCGCTGCTGCTCGCCGCCCGAGAGCTGGGCCGGGAAATGGTCGAGGCGATGCCCGAGGCCGACCATCTGCAGGGCCTCCTCGGGTGCCATCGGCCGGGTCGCGATCTCGGTCACCAGCGCCACGTTCTCGCGGGCGGTGAGGCTCGGCATGAGATTGAAGAACTGGAACACGAAGCCCAGATGGTGGCGGCGAAAGCGGGTGCGCTCGCGCTCGCCGAGACTGGTCAGCTCCTCCCCGCGAAACCGCACGCTTCCGCGGCTGGGAAGGTCGAGCGCGCCCAATATGTTGAGAAAGGTGGTCTTGCCGCTGCCCGAGGGTCCCAGCAGCACCAGCAGCTCCCCGGCCGCGACCTCGAGATCCACGCCGCGCAGGGCATGGATCTCGATCTCGCCGACCCGGTAGGTCTTGCCCAGCCCCCGCACCGAGAGCAGCGGCGGCTGTCCGATATCTGCCTTCATGCGCCTCGACCGTGCCAGGCTGCCGCAGGCAGCCTAGCACAGGCAGCGATGCGCCGCGGCCCTCAGTCCTTGGTGCCGGAGACCAGCTTGCTGGCGCCGATCCAGGGCATCATGGCGCGCAGCCTTTCCCCCACCTCCTCGATCGGGTGCTCCGCTTCCTGGCGGCGGCGTGCCTTGAAATGGGCCTGGCTGGCCTTGTTCTCGAGCACCCATTCGCGGGCGAAGCGGCCGTCCTGGATTTCCGCCAGGATCCGCTTCATCTCGGCCCGCACCTTTTCGTCGATGACCCGCGGCCCCCGGGTATAGTCGCCATACTCGGCGGTATTGCTGATCGAGTAGCGCATGTTGGCGAGGCCGCCCTCGTAGATGAGATCGACGATCAGCTTGACCTCGTGGAGACACTCGAAATAGGCCATCTCGGGCGCGTAGCCGGCCTCCACCAGGGTCTCGTAGCCGGACTTGATGAGCGCGCAGAGGCCGCCGCAGAGCACCACCTGTTCGCCGAACAGGTCGGTCTCCACCTCCTCGCGGAAGCTGGTTTCGATGATGCCCGCGCGGCCGCCGCCGATGGCGGCACCATAGGAAAGGCCGAGATCATGGGCCATGCCGCTGGCGTCCTGATGGATCGCCAGCAGGCAGGGCACGCCGGCACCACGCTGGTACTCCGAGCGCACCAGATGGCCCGGTCCCTTGGGGGCGATCATCAGCACGTCGAGATCGGGGCGCGGCTCGATCAGCCGGTAATGGATGTTGAAGCCATGGGCGAACATCAAAGCCGCACCCTGGCGCATGTTGGGACCGAGCTCGTCGCGGTAGAGATCCGCCTGCAGCTCGTCCGGCACGAGCACCATCACCACATCGGCCCAGGCCGCGGCTTCGGCCGGGGTCATCACCCTGAGACCGGCGCGCTCCGCCTTGGCCCGCGAGGCCGAGCCTTCGCGCAGAGCCACCACCACTTCGGCGACGCCACTGTCCTTGAGGTTGTTGGAATGGCCGAACCCCTGGCTGCCATAGCCGACCACGGCCACCTTCTTGCTCTTGATCAGGTTGAGATCGGCGTCGGTATCGTAGTAGACGCGCATCTTCGGGCTCCCCCCTCGGCTCTAGTCGCTGTCTTGTGGAATGCCGTTCAGAATCATGTCGCCGCGACCGATGGCGACCACCCCGGCACGGCTCACCTCCACCGGTTCGACGAGGCCGATGAAGGCGTCGAGCTCGTCGCTGCTGCCGGTGAGCTCGAACACCAGGCTGCCGGGTGTGCTGTCCACCAGACGGGCATGCATGAAGTCGGCGATCCGGAGCGCCTGCACCAGCCTTTCCCGGTCGCCGTTGACCTTGACCAGAGCCAGCTCGCGCTCGACATGCGGTCCCTCGATGGTCAGATCCTGCACCCGATGCACCGGCACCAGCTTGGACAGCAGGGCCTTGATCTGCTCGATCACCAGCTCGGTGCCGGTGGTGACGATGTTGATCCGCGATAGCTTGCGGATCGGGTCGATCTCGGCCACGGTGAGGCTGTCGATATTGTAGCCGCGTCCGGAAAACAGTCCGATCACCCGCGCCAGCACCCCGGCCTCGTTGTCGACCAGGACAACGATGGTGTGGCGCTTTTCCTCTTCCATGTTCATGTCGCTTCGCCGCCTCGTCGGGCTGCGCAGGGCGGTTCGAACCGCCCGCCGACGCAGCCTCCGTCGTTTCGTTTCGGGATTTCGCGCTCTAGACCAGGACCATCCCGTCTTCGGAAAGGGGCCGATGGCCGGCATCGTCCTCGGGGCACAGCTTGATCTCGTTGTGGGCGGCCCCGCCCGGGATCATCGGGTAGACGTTCTCCACCTCCTCGACCCGGATGTCGGCGAGTACCAGCCCGTCGCTTTCGAGCATGGCATCGATCACCGCATCGAGCTCGTCCGGGGTGGTCGCGCGCAGGCCTTTGGCGCCGAAGGCTTCGGCGAGCTTCACGAAATCCGGCATGCTGTCCATGTAGCTTTCGGCACGGCGACTGCCGTGGAAGAAGTCCTGCCACTGGCGGACCATGCCCATGTAGCCGTTGTTGATGAGAAAGATCTTGACCGGCAGGTGATGCTGCATGGCGGTCGACATTTCCTGCATGTTCATCACCCAGGAAGCATCGCCGGAGATGTTGATCACCAAGGCGTCGGGATGGGCCACCTGCACCCCGAGAGCGGCCGGAAAGCCGTAGCCCATGGTGCCGAGCCCGCCCGAGGTCAGCCAGTGACGGGGCTTCTCGAAGCGGAAATGCTGGGCCGCCCACATCTGGTGCTGACCGACATCGGTGGTGATGAACGGATCGCGGTCGCGGGTCCGCTCGTAGAGCCGCTTGATGGCGTACTGGGGTTTGATCGCCTCGCCGGTCTGCTTGAAGCGCAGACTGTCGATGGCGCGCCAGCGCTCGATCTGCGCCCACCAGGGGGCGATCCTGCCGCGATCGACGGTGGGGGCGACCCGCTTCCAGGCTTCCAGCATGGCCTCGAGGCTGCGCTCGGCATCGCCGACGATGGCGATGTCGACCGGCACGTTCTTGTTGATCGAGGAAGGGTCGATATCGATGTGGATCTTCCTGCTTTCGGGCGAGAAGCCGTCGAGCCGGCCGGTCACCCGGTCGTCGAAGCGGGCGCCGATGCAGATCATCACATCGCAGCCATGCATGGCCATGTTGGCTTCGTAGGTGCCGTGCATGCCCAGCATGCCGAGATACTGGGGATCCTCGGCGGGATAGGCGCCGAGCCCCATCAGCGTCAGGGTGATGGGATATCCCGTGGCCCGCACCAGCTCGGTCAGGAGCGCACAGGCCAGCGGCCCGGAATTGATCACCCCGCCGCCGACATAGAAGACCGGGCGTTCCGCCCGGGCGAGGAGCTGCACGGCCTGCTCGATGCGTGCCGGATCCGGTTCGCGACGCGGATTGTAGGTGCGGCGCTGCCCCGCCGCCTTTTCGGCATAGGGTGCCTCGCCCATCAGGATGTTCTTGGGCAGATCGACGACCACCGGCCCGGGGCGTCCGGAGCGGGCCACATGGAATGCCTCGTGGATCGTGCGGGCCAGATCCTCGGCCTTCTTCACCAGATAGTTGTGCTTGGTGCAGGGCCTGGTGATGCCCACCGTGTCGGCCTCCTGGAAGGCATCGTTGCCGATCATGTGGGTCGGCACCTGGCCGGTCAGGCAGACCACCGGCACGCTGTCCATCAACGCGTCGGTGAGGCCGGTCACCGTATTGGTGGCGCCGGGCCCGGAGGTCACCAGCACCACCCCGACCTTGCCGGTCGAGCGGGCATAGCCCTCGGCGGCATGCACCGCCGCCTGCTCGTGCCGCACCAGGATGTGGTGGATCGTCTTCTGCTGGAAAAGCGCGTCGTAAAGCGGCAGCACCGCACCGCCGGGATAGCCGAAGATCACCTCTACGCCCTGATCGACCAGCGCCTGGAGTACGACCTGCGCACCCGTCATCGACCGGGTGTCGACGGGTGGTTGCGCGGTGGTCTGCTGCGCGGTCATGGCGTGAACTCCATAGGTCCTGTTGCCCTCGACTTTTTTCCGGCCCGTGGTTGGGCCGCGGCGCTCCATTGCGGGCAGCAGCGGCCGCCCGCTTTCGGGAGAGCGAGGCTAGCCCTGCACCGGGCAGCGGTCAATAAGACGTGCTGTCCGCGCCCTTCAGCCAGGCCGCGAGTTCCCGGGCGAGGTCCGCCAGCTTCTCCCCGACCTCCTCGCGCAAGGCGAAATCCGACAGCTGGTGGCGGAAGAAGGTACGTTGCCGCTTGGCATACTGACGGGTCACCAGGATCGTCCGCAGCCGGGCTTCCTCGCGGGTGACGCGGCCCTCCAGACAGGCCAGGAACTCGCGGCAGCCATGCACCCGGGCGATCGGCAGGCGGGCCAGCTCGGGTCGCCGGGCACGGAGAGCCGCGAGCTCGTCGAGAGCCCCGGCGGCCAGCATGGCGTCGATCCGGCGGACGATGCGGGCCTCGAGGAGATCCCGCGGTGGCAGCAGTGCCAGCCCGCGCATCCTGCCGGCGAGGTCGAGCGGCGGACGGGTCTCTTCCTGGAAAGCCGCCAGTGACCTGCCGGTGGCCTCGAATACTTCGAGCGCGCGCAGGATCCGCTGCCGGTCACCGGGGCGCAGGCGCGCCGCCATCCGCGCATCCCGCGCCGCCAGCATACGGTGGAGCTCGGGCGTCGGCAGGTCCAGTGCACGCAACCGGCAGCGAAGGTCCTCCGGTACCGGCGGTACCGGCGCCAGCCCCTGCAGCAGACATTTCATGTAGAGGCCGGTGCCACCCACCAGGATCACCGGGCGCCCCTGCCGATCCGCTTCCTCGAGCAGGGGCACGGCCTTTTCCAGCCACCATCCGGCCGAGCTCGCCACTTCGGGCGGCAGCACACCGTACAGGCGATGCTCGGCCCGGGCCAGTTCCCCGGCGTCGGGGCGAGCGGTCAGAACCGGCAGGTCACGATAGAGCTGCTGGGCATCGGCATTGACGATCCGGGCCCCGGTGCGTTCGGCAATCTCCAGCGCCAGCGCCGACTTGCCGCTGGCCGTGCTGCCACCTATGAAGAGTATGCGAGACCTCACATCCCTTGCCACTTCCTGCCGGCCACCGATGTC
>CAYYZI010000152.1:0-6796 GCA_964475675.1 uncultured Geminicoccaceae bacterium | reverse complement strand
GCGACGGGTGGCATCGGAGGCCCGCTGCAGCCGCTCGGCGATCTCGCGGATCGCCGCGCTCTGTTCTTCGACCGCGGAAGCGATGCCGGACGTTGCCTGGTCGGCCTCGCCGACGGTGCCCGCGATCGTCTCGATGCTGGCATTGACTTTCTCCACCGCCGCCTTCACCTCCTCGATACGGCGGTCGATGTCTTCGGTGGCCGCCGCCGTCTGCTGCGCGAGCGCCTTCACCTCGCCCGCCACCACCGCGAAACTGCGGCCCGCGGTCCCGGCGCGCGCCGCCTCGATGGTGGCGTTGAGGGCGAGCAGGGTCGTCTGATCGGCGATCTGGCGGATGGTCTCGACGATGGAGGCGATGCGCCCCGCAGCGTCGCCGAGCCTTTCGGCTTCTTCGCGGGACTGCCGGGTTTCGCCCACGCAGCGCCGCACGACCTCTGCCGAAACATTGGTGTTGCGTCCGATCTCTCCGATCGTCGCCGAAAGCTGTTCGACGGCGGCGGCGATGTTCTGCATGTCCTCCGAACTCTCCCGGGTGGCCTCGCCCAGCCGCTCGCGCAGCTCGACGAGCAGGTCGGCGCCGCGCTCGAGCTCGCCGCAGACATCGCGGAGCGCCGCGAACCGTTCCCCGCAGTCCTCCCCGGTGCCGCCAGCGGTAGCCAGTTCACCGAGGAAGGCGCGGATCGCCGCCCAGGTGGCCTCTTCCCCGGCGGCAGGCTCTGCGGGAACGGGCTCCCCACGCACCGCCGCCTCGAGCATGGCGCGCAATCGCGCGGGCAGCTCCCGTTCCCGTGCGCGCAGGCGGAGCAGCGTCGCAGCAACCCTGCCGGCGACTCCGCCGGCCTCGGAGTCTCCGCTGCTGCTCTCGTCGATCACCCCGCGCAGGCGCCGCAAGGAAAACCCGACACAGGTCGCAGCGAGGAATGCGCCCGCTGCGGCGAAGAGGATGGCCGAGGCGAGGAGGGGGGCGGAATCCACGATGAGGAGGGCCGCGAAACCGGCGCCGATGCCGGCCGCCAGAGACAGGACGAAGCTCAGCTCGAGCAGTGGCAGGTCTTTCGGACGCACCTCGTCAACTCCTTACTGCTACATGGGCAGGCCGTGCTCCCGACAACCCGAACCCCCGGCGGTCCGGTCGGAACGACCCGACCTGGACGGAAGCCGATGCGCACGTATGCGCATGGCCAGGTATGTATCCATGTCCGGTTAACGGAAAGTTGACGCTGGCGCGCTGCCGACGGGCATCCTCCTGCTCACCGCCCGCGCGCCGGTCGCAGGCGCTCCATCCATCCGGCGACCGAGCCCGCCAGCGGCAGCGACCACCGCAGCAGCGGCGCATGCGGCCAGAATCGCGGGCGGCGCACAACGGGAAGCGGCAGATCGGCGGGCTCGGCGCCGCACAGCCGGTCGGCGAGAACCCGCCCCATGGCGGTGGCCATGGCCACGCCCCGGCCATTGTAGCCGAAGGCCAGATGGAGCCCGGGTTCCGGGCTGGCGAGCTGCGGCAGATGATTCTCGGTGAGGGCCACCAGCCCGCCCCAGGCGTACCGCCAGCTCGGCTCCAGCCCCGGAAACAGCGCGAGGGCGCGCCTGTGGAGTCCTGCGAAGGCACGCGCGCGACCCCGGGACGTGAAGGCACCGCGCCCGCCGATGACGAACCGCCCCGCGGGATCGAAACGGAAATAGGTGAGCAGCCGCCTGGTGTCGGAGGCGCAGACGCCATCTCGCAGGATGCGGCCGCGAACCGCCGCCGGTTGCGGCGCCGTCGCCACCTGTACCGACCAGACCGGCAGGATGCAGCGGTCGATCTCCGGGATCGGCGGCGCGCTGTAGGCGTTGGTGCAGCAGAGAAGCGTGCCACAGCGCAGCGCGCCGCGACGGGTGAGGAGACGCCAGCCGTCACCGGTGCGCTGCAGGGTCCGCACCGGGCTCCGGCAGAAGATGCGAGCACCCGAGGCTGCCGCCGCAGCGGCCAGCCCGCGGGCGTATTCGAGCGGATGCAGGCTGCCGCCGCGGGGATCGAAGAGCGCCCCGTGATAGGCATCGGTGCCGAGACGCTCGGCCGTTTCGCTGCGCGACAGCAGAGCGAGCTCGGCACCATGTTCGCGCCACTGCATGATCAGGCGCCGCAGGAGCGGCAGATGCCGGGGCGAGGCCGCCGGCTGCAGCCAGCCGCCGCGCTGCGCATGGCAGCCGATGCCGTGGCGGTCGATCAGATCGAACAGGAGATCAGGCGCCGCCGCGGCAAATGCGACGGCACGGCGGCCCGGCCCCGGCCCCCAGATCCGCTCCACCGTCTCCGGATCCTGCTTGAGCCCGGGGATCACCTGGCCGCCATTGCGGCCGGAAGCGCCCTCGCCGATCCCGCCCGCTTCCAGCAGCGCCACCTGCTGCCCGCGCTCGGCCAGATGGAGGGCGGCGGAAAGCCCCGTGTAGCCGCCGCCGATGATGGCGATGCTCGCCTGTTGCTCATCCTCCAGGACGGGCCATGCGGCGTCTTCGCCTGCGGTCTGCCGCCACAGATTGTCCTCGACCGTCGCCGTTTCGTTGCTGCCCATGTCTCGCACCCGCTCCCGGCTCCCGGCAATGCTTGCCCAAATCCTTCCCCTGCCCCATCCTGCACGTCTCGGAGGCTTCGGGCCACTGCGGGGGACATGCGGTGATCGCAGGCTGGATCCTCGGGGTCGCGCTGGCATTCGGCCTGTCGGGATTGCCCGGCAACGCCCAGGAGCCCTCGGGCAAGGCGCTGGTGTTCTCCATCGAGGGGCCGATCGGCCCGGCCACCAGCGATTATCTGACGCGCGGTTTCGAGCGCGCCCGGCGCCAGCAGGCGGCACTCGTCATCCTCCGCATGGACACTCCGGGCGGTCTCGATACCGCCATGCGCGAGATCATCCGCGACATTCTGGCGAGCCCGATTCCGGTGGCCACCTGGGTCGGCCCGAGTGGTGCGCGCGCCGCCAGCGCCGGCACCTACATCCTCTATGCCTCCCACATCGCGGCGATGGCCCCCGGCACCAATCTCGGCGCCGCCACCCCGATCGCCATCGGCGGCCTGCCCGGCGCCCCCTCTCCCGAGAAGGGCCCCGGGGAAGACGGGAAAGACGGCGAGCAGGCGGCACCGGCCCGTCCCGGCATGATGGACAAGGTGATGAACGATGCCGCCGCCTTCATCCGGGCCCTGGCGCGGATGCGCGGCCGCAACGCCGAATGGGCGGAGAAGGCGGTGCGCGAGGCGGCCAGCCTGTCGGCCGAGGAGGCGCTCGATCTCGGCGTGATCGACCTCATCGCCCGCGACCTTCCCGAGCTTCTGGAGAAGATCGATGGCCGGTTGGTGGAGATCGGTCGCGAAAGGCTCGAGCTCGCCACCGCCGGGCTGGTGCTGGAGGTGGTCGAGCCCGACTGGCGATCGCGCCTGCTGCAGATCATCACCAACCCCAATGTCGCCTACATCCTGATGCTGATCGGCATCTACGGGATCATCCTCGAATTCTACAGCCCCGGCCTCACCGGCCCCGGCGTGATCGGTGCCATCTCCCTGCTGCTGGCCCTCTATGCCTTCCAGGTGCTGCCGGTGAATTTCGCCGGCCTCGCCCTGATCGCCCTCGGCGCGGCGCTGCTGGTGGCGGAGGCGTTCATCGGCAGTTTCGGGGCGCTGGGGGTCGCCGGTATCGCCGCGCTGGTGGCCGGTGCGGTGATGCTGATGGACACCGAGGCCCCGGGCTTTACCATCTCGCTGTGGCTGGTGGGCGGTGTCGCCGGGGGGCTCGGCAGTCTGCTGCTGATGGCCATGGCGATGATCGCCCGCAGCCGCTTCCGCCGCGTCGCCATCGGCCCGGAGCGCATCCGCGGCACCGTCGCCGAGGTCCAGAGCTGGAAGGGCCGCGAGGGGATCGTGCGTTTCGAAGGCGAGATCTGGGAAGCGCGCTCGAGCCAGGTGCTGCGGCCGGGCATGCGGGTGCGGGTGACCGGCCGCGAGGGGCTCGTGCTGATCGTCGAACCGCTGCCTCGGGGGGAGTAACGCGCCATGCTGATCGGCACCACCATCGCCATTCTCGTACCCCTTCTGGTGATCCTCTCCTCGCTCAAGATCATCCGCGAATACGAGCGGGCGGTGGTCTTCGTGCTCGGCCGCTTCTACCGCATCAAGGGGCCCGGCCTGATCATCGTCATCCCGGTGATCCAGCAGATGGTGCGGGTCGATCTCCGCACCCGGGTGCTCGATGTGCCGACCCAGGACGTGATCTCCCGCGACAACGTCTCGGTGAAGGTCAATGCGGTGATCTATTATCGGGTGATCGATCCCGAGCGGGCGGTGATCCGGGTGGAGAATTTCGAGGCCGCCACCAGCCAGCTCGCCCAGACCACCCTGCGCTCGGTGCTCGGCCAGCATGAGCTCGACGAGATGCTGTCGGAGCGTGACAAGCTGAATGCCGATATCCGCCGCATCCTCGACGAGCAGACCGATGCCTGGGGCATCAAGGTCTCCAATGTCGAGCTCAAGCATGTCGATCTCGACGAGAGCATGATCCGGGCGATCGCCAAGCAGGCCGAAGCGGAACGCATCCGCCGGGCCAAGATCATCAGCGCCGAGGGCGAATATCAGGCCGCCGAGCGGATGCTGGATGCCGCCAGGATCATGGCCCAGCGCCCCGAGGCGATGCAGCTCCGCTATCTGGTGGCGCTCCAGGAGATCGCCAACGAGCGCAGCCAGACCATCGTCTTCCCCTTCCCGATCGAGCTGTCCAAGCTGATGCCCAGCCTCGGCGGCGAGCGATGAAGGCCAGACACATCGTTCCCGAACGCAACCGGCTGATCGCCGAGCGGCTGCGGCAGGCCGCCGACCTGCTCGAACAGCAGGGCGCCAATCCCTATCGCGCCCGCGCCTATCGGGAGGCGGCACGGGTGGTGGAAAGCCTCGATGTCGATCTGCGCGACATTCTGGAAAAGGAAGGGCTCGAGGGGCTGACCGCTTTGCCGGCGATCGGCCGTTCGATCGCCGCGGCCATCGCCGAGATGGTGCGCACCGGCCGCTGGGCGCAGCTCGAGCGGCTCAAGGGTGCGGCCGATCCGGTGGCGCTGTTCGCCAGCATTCCCGGCATCGGTCCGAGCCTCGCGCGCAAGATCCACGAGACCCTGGGCATCGACACCCTCGAGGAGCTGGAGCTCGCGGCCCATGACGGGCGGCTCGAGCAGGTGCCGGGCATCGGCCCCAAACGGGCGGCGATGCTGCGGCCGATCCTGGCGGAGATGCTGGCCCGCACCCGGCCGCGGCGGCGCACGGTACCGCCCGAGGAGCCGGACATCGCCACCCTGCTCGACGTCGATGCCGAATACCGGCGCCGCGCCGAGGCCGGCGATCTGCCGAAGATCGCACCCCGGCGCTTCAATCCCTCGGGCGAGGCCTGGCTGCCCATCCTCCACACCCAGCGCGGCCCCTGGCATTTCACCGCGGTCTACTCCAACACCGCCCGCGCCCACGAGCTCGACCGGGTGAAGGACTGGGTGGTGCTCTATTTCCACCGCGACGAGGATGCCTTCGAGGGGCAGCGCACGGTGGTCACCGAGACCCGTGGCCCTCTCGTCGGCCGGCGGGTGGTCCGCGGCCGCGAACGCGAATGCCGCGCCTATTACGGGCTCTGATGCGGCCTCGTCCGGCCCTCACTCCGCCGCTTCGCGGTAATGCGGCTTGGGGCGGGCGGCGAGGCGCAGCTCGGTGAGCTGTTCCCGTTCGCGCTCGGCCAGCCGGTAGGCCTGTTCGGCGCCCGGCTCGTACTGCACCGGCCAGTGCTGGGCGCGATGGCCGTAGAAGGCGGCCGCGTGCAGGGTGAAATACGGATCCGCCAGATGGCGGCGCGCCAGCGCCACCAGATCGGCGCGCCCGGCGGCGACGATGGTGTTGACCTGGTCCCAGTCGGTGATCGAACCGACCGCCATGGTGGCGCAGCCCACTTCATTGCGGATGCGGTCGGCGAAGGGCACCTGGAACATGCGGCCATAGACCGGACGCTGATCGGCCACCGTCTGGCCGCTGGAAACGTCGATCAGGTCACAGCCGGCGGCGACGAAAGCGCGAGCCACCTCCACCGCCTCGGCATCCGTGAGCCCACCGGGTGCCCAGTCCACCGCCGAGATGCGCACCGACATCGGTTTCTCTTCGGGCCAGGCCGCCCGCATCGCCTCGAACACCTCGAGGGGAAAGCGCAACCGGTTCGAAAGCTCGCCACCGTAGCGGTCGCGGCGCCGGTTGGTCAGCGGCGAGATGAAGGAGGCCAGCAGATAGCCGTGGGCGCAGTGCAGCTCGATCATGTCGAAGCCGGCCCGCAGGGCCCGTTCGGTGGCGGCGACGAAATCGGCGATCACCGCATCCATCTCGGCCCGGCTCATCTCCCGCGGCACCTGGCTGTGCGGCAGATAGGGGATCGGGGAAGCCGAGAGAATCGGCCAGCCGCCCTCCTCGAGCGGTTCGTCCATGCCCTCCCACATCAGTTTCGTGGCCCCCTTGCGGCCGGCGTGGCCGAGCTGCATGCACAGCCGGGCACGGCCGTGGGCCTTGCAGAACTCGACGATCCGCTTCCACGCCGCTTCCTGTTCCTCGTTCCAGATGCCGGCACAGCCCGGGGTGATCCGGGCCTCCGGCGAAACATCGGTCATCTCCGTGAAGAGCAGACCGGCGCCGCCGATGGCGCGGGCGCCGTAATGCACCAGATGCCAGTCGCCGGGCACGCCGGTCTCGGCCGAGTACATGCACATGGGCGAGACCACCACCCGGTCCCCCAGCACCACCCCCCCCCGCAGG
>CAYYZI010000151.1:0-6797 GCA_964475675.1 uncultured Geminicoccaceae bacterium | reverse complement strand
CGGTCTGGGGGGGGCGGCCCCCTTCGCCCCCGCCGCGGCCGCCCTGCCCCGGGCCGCCGGCCGGCCGCGCTCGCCGGCGGCGCTCGAAACCGGGCTCGCGCTGCGGGCGCGGGATCTGGGTCCGCCGGGGCGCGATCCGGTGTTCGGCTGGGGGTTGGTGCGTCGCCCGCGGGCCTGCGCCTCCTGACGCTGTTGCGCCGTTCCGCTCAGTCGAGCGGCCGGACGAAGGTGAAGGCCCCGCGCAGTTCCCCGAGTTCGAAGCCGGTGGCGGCATCCGCCGGATAGCGGGTGCGAATGGCGCGCATGGTCTCGGGATCGACATTGCTGCCATGGCAGGTCAGGCAGACCTGGCCGGTGGGGATCGCCTTCATGTAGTGCAGGTACTTCTGTCCGCCGGTTTCCACCACCGCGGCATATTCCATCTTCTTCAGATCCTCGCCGGCGGCCGCCCGCTCCAGAAAGCGCATCAGCACCGCCCGTTCCTCGGGGCTCGGCGCATTGCGCGGATTGCGCACCCGAAGTGCGGTGCGGCCCACCGCCCAGCCGCTTTTCGTGGAGATCGCGGTGGCGATCCCCGGTGCCTCGGCCCCGCAGACACCGATCGCATGTGGTGCGCCGCCCTCCTCGATGGCCGCCAGCAGCGCTCCCTTGAGTTCGGTCACATAGGCCTTGGCCAGGCCGCGCGCCTCCGCAACCAGATCGGCCGGGGGCTCGGTCGCTCCGGCGGTGGAGGCCAGCATGGCGCTCAGCAGGATGGGCAGGGCGAGTTTGCGCATGGCGGTACATTCCTCCGCTGACGGGGCTGGTATATGCGAGAATGCTAATAAGCATGTCCCGGCCCCTCCCCAAGAGGACCGAACGCCGCAGGAGTGATTTCCCACACGGCAATCGGGAGGATCGGGCTCTAGCCTGTGCCGCGCGCGGAACAGGGAGAAACGCGATGCGACTCTTGCCGACGATGGCGGTGCTGGCGGTGATGGCCGTGCTGTTTTCGGGATCCGTCGAGGCGGTCAGCCGATATTTCTACATCCTCGGTGCCGGCGATCAGGCCGGCCATTTCTGCCCGCCGGACGGCACCACCTGTGACATCAAGGTCTACTGGTCGGTCTCCGACGAGGACAAGTACGACAAGTGGAAGATCTGCTGGAAGAAGAAGCAGTCCTCCACCTGGGGGAAGGATCACTGCAACTACAATTCCAAGGTCCGCAAGATCGAGAATCGGTTCTACGTGATCCCCGACCTCGAGATCGGCGAGGACTACCGGCTGAAGCTGGAGGGCAGGAAAGCGAAGAACGGCAAATGGAAATGCCTGCTCAAGGTGGTCCTGCGCAACGTGAACTATTCGCCCTGGCTCGCCAGCGGCGGCATCTGCATCAATCTCTGAACCCGCGCCGCCGGTGGGGCCCGGGAAGGGCCCACCGGCCGGGGGCGGGGTCAGTGGGCGACCATCACATGGCGGACCACGGTGTAGTCCTCGAGGGCATAGAGGCTCATGTCCTTGCCGTAGCCCGAGCGCTTCATGCCGCCGTGGGGCATCTCGTTGACCAGCATGAAATGGGTGTTGATCCAGGTGCAGCCGTACTGCAGCGCCGCCGCCGTGCGCATGGCCTTCTTGATGTCCTTCGTCCAGACGCTGGAGGCGAGGCCGTATTCGGAATCGTTGGCCCAGGCGATGGCCTCCTCCACATCGGAAAAGCGGGTCACCGAAACCACCGGGCCGAACACCTCCTTCTGGACGATCTCGTCCTCCTGGCGGGCGCCGGCGATCACCGTGGGCTCGTAGAAAAAGCCGTTGCCGGGAACGATCCTGCCGCCGGTGACCACCTCGATATGGGGCTGGGAGGCGGCGCGCTCGACGAAGGAGGCGACCCGCTGGCGCTGGCGCTCGGAGATCAAGGATCCGATCTCGGCATCCGCCTCGGGGCCGAAGCGGATCTGCTTGACGGCGGCGGCGAGCTCGGCCACCAGATTGTCGTGGATGCGGGGGCCGGCGTAGATGCGGCAGGCGGCGGTGCAGTCCTGGCCGGCATTGTAGTAGCCGAAGATGCGAATGCCCTCGACCACCGCCTCGAGATCGGCATCATCGAAGACGATCACCGGCGCCTTGCCGCCGAGCTCCAGATGGGTGCGCTTGAGGTTGCGGGCGGCGGCCTCCAGCACCTTCTGACCGGTGGCGACATCGCCGGTGAGGGAGATCATCCGCACCCGATCATGGGCGGCCAAGGGAGCGCCCACCGTCTCGCCGCGGCCGGTGACGATGTTGACCACACCTTTGGGGTAGGTCTCGGCCAGGATCTCGGCCAGCGCGAGGGTCGTCAGCGGGGTCTGCTCGGAGGGTTTGAGGACCACCGTGTTGCCGGCGGCCAGTGCCGGGCAGAGCTTCCAGGCGGCCATCATCAGCGGATAGTTCCAGGGGGCGATGGAGGCCACCACGCCGATCGGGTCACGGCGGATCATGCTGGTGAAGCCTTCCATGTATTCGCCCGCCGCCGAGCCCGGCAGGCAGCGGGCGGCGCCGGCGAAGAAGCGGAAGCAGTCGATGATCGCCGGCAGCTCGTCTTCCTGCACCCGCTGCAGCGGCTTGCCGCAATTGGCGGATTCGAGCTTCGCGAATTCCTCGGCCCGGGCTTCCAGCGCATCGGCGACCTTGGCCAGCATCGCCGAGCGCTCGGCCGGCGTGGTTCGTGCCCAGGCCGGAAAGGCCTTCTCGGCGGCGGCCACGGCGGCGTCGATCTGCGCCGGCGAGGCCTCCGGCACCTCGGTGATGGTCTCGCCGGTGGCCGGATTGAGGATGGTCTCCACGGCCCCTTCGCCCGCGACGAAGGCGCCGTCGATCAGCAGCCTGGTCTGCATGGTCGGTACTCCCCTCCAAAGGCTGGGTCTGTCATTTGCCCGTCCCGTGCATGGTTTCGGTGCCGCGGGTCAGGCGATAGGCGAGAAGGATGGGCAGGAAGGTGACGGCGATGACGAACACCGCCACCACGTTGGTCACCGGCCGCTGGCGCGGGCGCACGAGTTCCGACAGCATCCAGATCGGCAAGGTGGTCTGCTGGCCGGCGGTGAAGGTGGTGACGATGACCTCGTCGAAACTGAGGGCGAAGGCCAGCATGCCGCCGGCCAGAAGGGCGGTGGCGAGATTGGGCAGCAGCACCCAGCGGAAGGTCTGGAACC
This sequence comes from uncultured Geminicoccaceae bacterium, assembly GCA_964475675.1. Taxonomy (GTDB): domain Bacteria; phylum Pseudomonadota; class Alphaproteobacteria; order Geminicoccales; family Geminicoccaceae; genus JALSRW01. The sequence goes on along the minus strand of CAYYZI010000151.1, from coordinate 3,626 downwards.
CGTCGGCGCCGAGATCCATTGCCGCCTCGAGGAGCGAGGGCGAGGTGCGCCGCAGCCGGGCGATGGCGTTGTTGTAGACGACGACGGTACAGAACGTCGCGTGGCCGATCACGATGGTCCAGAAGCTGAAGGGAATGTCGAGAAGGCCGAAGGTGGAGCGCAGCGCGATGCCGGTGATGATGCCGGGAAGGGCAATGGGCAGGACGATCAGCAGGGTGATGGCGTTGCGGCCGAAGAAGCGCGCCCGCCACAGCGCCGCCGCCGCCAGCGTGCCGAGGAAGATGGCCAGCGATGTGGCCACCACCGCCACCTTCACGCTCAGCCAGAGCGCATCCCAGATGTCCTGCCGGTTCCAGGCCACCGCGAACCATTTCAGCGTCAGGCCGGGAGGCGGGAACTGGTAGCTCTTGTCCTCGGTGGTGAAGGCATAGAGCAGGATGAAGGCGATCGGCAGGTGCAGATAGAGAAGCCCGCCGGCGGCGGCGATCCGCAGGCCGATGCCCGCCCGTTCAGAGCGCATCGAACGCCCCCAGCCGTTTGGCGATGGCCAGATAGACGGCCATGATGGCGATCGGCACCACCGAGAAGGCGGCGGCCAGCGGCACGTTGCCGGCGGTGCCCTGATGGATGTAGACGGCCTGGCCGAGGAACAGCTTCGAGGTGCCGATGATGTAGGGGATGATGTAGTCGCCGAGAGTCAGCGAGAAGGTGAAGATGGAACCGGCGACGATCCCCGGGAAGGCCAGCGGCAGCACCACATGCCGGAAGGTCTGGCGCGGTCGCGCCCCGCAGTCGGCGGCAGCCTCCAGCAGCGAGGGCGGCACCCGCTCCAGCGCCGCCTGGGTGGGCAGGATCATGTAGGGCAGCCAGATGTAAGTGAAGACCAGGAACATGCCGAGATAGGAGATCGACAGGGACGGCCCGCCCACCACCGGCAGAGAGAGCAGGGCATCGAGCAGCCAGGAGGTGCCGGTGCGCTCCGCCGCCCAGCTGATCACCCCCTCCTTGGCGAGGATCAGCTTCCAGGCATAGACCCGCACCAGATAGCTCGACCACAGTGGCAGCATGACCGCCAGATAGAAGAGCGCCTTGCTGCGCGGGGTGGAAAAGCGGGCAGCATAATAGGCGATCGGAAAGCCGATCAGGCCGCAGGCCAGGGTAACGGCGGCGGCCATGCCGGCGGTGCGCTGGATGATGTCGAGATTGGCCGGCTGGGTGAGCAGCTCGTACCAGGTGGCAAGGGTGAACTCGTAGACGATCTGGCCGGTGAAACTGTCGAGACGGAAGAAGCTGTGGGCGAGAAGGGCCAGCAGGGAGCCCAGATAGACCACCCCCAGCCACAGCAGCGGCGGCAGCAGCAGGAGCAGGGTGAACAGGCCGGAATGGCGCCAGAGATAGGTGGAGAGGCGGCGCAGCCGGCTCCGTCCCGCGGGCGTCCTCGCCAGAGCCGGCGCGGCCAGGCTCATGGCCCGGTCTCCCGCAGGGGCTGCATGGCATCGCGGCGCCAGCCCAGCCGCAGCTTCTGCCCCGGCGCGAAGGAGCCGCCGCCCTCGCCGGCGTTGGTCCGCTCGACCACGAGCTCGAGCCCCTCGGCCAGCGCCACCCGGAGCCGGGTGCTGGCTCCGTGATACTGGATGTCGGTGATCCGGCCCTCGACCGTGATCTCGGTTGCGGGCGGGGGATCGATGAGGATCCGCTCGGGACGCAGCGAGAAGGGGCGACGCTCGCCGGTGAAGCGCTCGGCGGCGAGCGCGTCGACGATGTTGGAGATGCCGACGAAGCCGGCGACGAAGGCGGTCCGGGGATGTTCGTAGATCTCGGGCGGGGTGCCGATCTGCTCGATGCGGCCATGGTTGAAGACCGCCACCCGGTCGCTCATGCCGAGCGCTTCTTCCTGGTCGTGGGTGACATAGACGAAGGTGATGCCGAGCTTGCGCTGCAGACTCTTGAGCTCGCTCTGCATCTCCTGGCGCAGCTTGAGATCGAGCGCGCCCAGGGGCTCGTCGAGGAGCAGCACCGCGGGCTCGTTGACCAGCGCTCGGGCCAGTGCCACCCGCTGCCGTTGCCCGCCCGAAAGCTGGGCCGGGCGACGGCTCTCGAGGCCGGCCAGCTTGACCAGCTCCAGCACCGTCTCGGCCCGTCGCAGGCGCTCGGCCCGGGGCACGCCTTTCACCATCAGGCCGAAGGCCACATTGTCGACGACGTTCATGTGCGGGAACAGGGCATAGTCCTGGAAGACCGTGTTCACCCGCCGCTCGTAGGGCGGCACCCCGCGCATCGGCTGGCCGAGGATCTGGATTTCGCCGGCATCCGGCTCCTCGAAGCCGGCAATCAGCCGCAGACAGGTGGTCTTGCCGGAGCCCGAGGGGCCGAGCATGGAGAAGAACTCGCCGGCGACGATCTCCAGATCGACCCCGTCGACCGCACGCACCTCGCCGAAATGGCGGTGCACGCCGACAAAGCGCACGGCCACCTCAGCCATCGGCGTGATTCCTCTCGGGAGCGGCGGAGACGGGGCCGCGACCGCCGCGGCCCCTCCCGTGGACAAGCCTCACCGTCCGCCGAGGATGGCGATATAGTCGGTCACCCAGCGGTAGTAGGGCACGCATTCCCCCTGCGTCTCGCACTTGGAACGCGGCGTCTTCCAGAAATAGGTGCGATCGAAATTGTCGATGCCGTTCTTCTTGCAGCCGTCCGGGCCCAGCAGCTCGTTGCCCTCGCAGGCGGCCGGAACCACCGGCACCGAACCGAACCAGGCGGCGAGATCGCCCTGGAGTTTCTTGTCCAGGGAATGCTCGAGCCACATGTAGGCGCAGTTGGGATGCGGCGCATCGACGTGCATCATGGTGGTGTCGGCCCAGCCGGTGGCCTTTTCCTTGGGGATCGTGCTGCCGATGGGAAAGCCCTTGCTCTCCAGGAGATTGACCTGGAACGGCCAGGAGCTGGAGGCGACCACCCCCTCATTGATGAAATCGTCGATCTGGACGAACGGGTCGTGCCAGTAGCGATGCACGATCTTGCGCTGCTCGCGCAGCAGCGCAAGCGCCGCCTGGTACTGCTCCTCGTTGAGCTCGTAGGGATCCTTTATCCCCAGTTCGGGCTTGTGGTACATGAGATAGAGCGCGGCATCGGCGATGTAGATGGGGCCGTCGAAGGCCTGCACCCGCCCCTTGTTGGACTTGCCGTCGGGCAGGGTCTGTTCGACGAACACCACGCTCCAGCTCTCGGGCGGCTCGGGGAAGACCTCTGCATTGTACATCAGGACGTTGGAGCCCCACTGGTAGGGCACGCCGTAATGCTTGCCGTCGACGGTGTGCCAGGGGGCGTTCTGGAGGCGCGGATCGATGGTCTTCCAGCTGGGGATGAGGTCGATGTTGATTTCCTGGACCCGCTTTCCGTAGATCAGGCGCAGCGAGGCGTCGCCCGAGGCGGTCACCAGATCGAAGCCGCCCTCGTTCATCAGCGCGACCATTTCGTCGGAGGTGCCGGCGGTCTTCACCCGCACCTTGCAGCCGGTCTTCTCCTCGAAGCCGGTCACCCAATCGTAGGCGGGGTCGGTTTCGCCGCGCTCGCTGGTCAATCCCGGCTCCTGAGACACCTGCACTGTAAGCCACCAGAGCACACAC
>CAYYZI010000150.1:0-6836 GCA_964475675.1 uncultured Geminicoccaceae bacterium | reverse complement strand
GTCGAACCCGGGTTTCCAGCGCGACAGGCTCACGGCCTCGCGCACCACACCTCTCCCCGCAGCCCGGACACGGACCTACGATAGACCGGGGCGGGCTTCTTTGGTAGAGCAGCGCCACCGGTTTCGGGCAGGTCCGAATGGCGCTCAGGTGGGGAGTGGGAGGATGCCGGATTCACTGTTCGACAAGCACAGGGCGCGTCTCGAGGAGGCGGTCGCCGCCTGCCGCAGCCGCGGCTGCTGGAGCCCCTTTCCCGAAGTGCCGAGCGGCCGGATCTACGGCGAGAACGCCAACGCCGAAGGCAGGAAAGCATTCGAGGCGCGTCTCGGCCAGCTCTTCGCCCTCGACCAGCCGACCAGCGGCGAGCGTCTCGGCAACGAGCAGAGTCCCTACGGCTTCGCCCTCGGCATCACCTATCCGGCACCCGACATCAACGCCATGCTGCGCCATTCCCGGAGCGCCATGCCGGCCTGGCGGGAGGCCGGCATCGAAGGCCGGGTCGGAGTCTGCCTCGAGGTCCTGGAGCGCCTCAACCGGCGCAGCTTCGAGCTCGCCTATGCGGTGATGCACACCACCGGCCAGGGCTTCGTGATGGCCTTCCAGGCGGGCGGGCCGCACGCCCAGGATCGCGGGCTGGAAGCGGTCGCCTGGGCCTATGACGCGATGCGCCGCACGCCCGAGCGGGCGGTCTGGGAGAAGCCCGTGGGCAAGGGCCGGACGGCCCGGCTGGAAAAGCTCTACAGCGTGGTGCCGCGCGGCCTGTCGCTGGTCATCGGCTGCTCCACCTTCCCCACCTGGAACAGCTACCCCGGCCTGTTCGCATCATTGGCCTGCGGCAATCCGGTGATCGTCAAGCCGCATCCGCGGGCCATCCTGCCGCTGGCGATCACCGTCGAGACCATCCGCGAGGTGTTGCGCGAGCAGGGCTTCGATGCCGATCTCGTCCAGCTCGCGGTGGACAGCGCCGGCGCGCCGATCGCCACCGCGCTCGCCACCCATCCCGAGATCCGGCTGATCGACTATACCGGCTCCAGCGCCTTCGGCGACTGGCTCGAGGCCCATGCCCGCCAGGCCCAGCTCTTCGCCGAGAAGGCCGGGGTCAATCCGGTGATCATCGATTCCACTGAGGATTTCGCCGGCATGACCCGCAATCTGGCCTTCTCCCTGTGCCTCTATTCCGGCCAGATGTGCACCACCCCCCAGAACATCTTCGTGCCCGCCGGGGGCATCGCCACCAACGAGGGGCGCAAGAGCTTCGACGAGGTGGCGCGGGCCATCGTCGGCGCCATCGATGCCCTGCTCGGGGATCCCGAGCGCGCCGCCGAGATCCTCGGCTGCATCCAGAACCCGGAGACTCTGGAACGGATCGACCGGGTGGCCGGGGCGGCCGGAGATGCGGTGCTGCGGGCCTCGACGCCGCTCCCCCATCCGCAGTTCGAGAAGGCCCGTGTGCGGACGCCGCTGGTGGTCCATGCCGAGAGCGGCGAGGAGGATTTCTACATGCGCGAGTGGTTCGGCCCGATCAGCTTCCTGGTGGAGGCCGACAGCACCCTCGATGCGATCGCCCGGGCGGCCCGGGGAGCGCGGGAGAAGGGGGCCATCACCGCCGCCGTCTACAGCACCGACGGGGAAGTGCTGGCGGCCACCGAAGCGGCCATGCTGGAGGCCGGAGTGGCCCTGTCGGAAAACCTCACCGGCGAGATTTTCGTCAACCAGTCGGCGGCCTTCAGCGATTTCCACGTGAGCGGGGCCAATCCGGCGGGCAATGCGACGCTGACCGACGATGCCTTCGTCACCCCGCGCTTTCGCATCGTCCAGCGGCGGCGGCCGCTGGCCGGCTGAGCCCCGGGGCCGTCGCCGGATAGCGGAAAGGAGCGGAGAACCGCGATGACCGAAGCCAGCCCAGCGGAACTGCTGCGCGAGGATCGCGAGGACGGGGTGACCCGCCTCACCCTCAATCGCCCGAAGGCCTTCAACAGTCTCTCGGGCAGCCTGCTCGCGGCCCTCGATGCCACCCTCGATGCCATCTCCGAGGATCGCCGGGTGCGGGTGGTGGTGATCACCGGCGCCGGAGGCAAGGCGTTCTGCGCCGGCCACGATCTCAAGGAGATGGGGGCCGATCGCAGCTACGAGGCTCTCAAGGCGCTGTTCGACCGCTGTTCGCGGGTGATGCTCAAGCTCACCCGCATCCCCCAGCCGGTGATCGCCCGGGTGGAAGGCATCGCCACCGCCGCCGGCTGCCAGCTCGCCGCCGCCTGCGATCTGGCGATCTGTGGCGAGGACAGCCGCTTCGCCACCTCCGGGGTGAAATACGGCCTGTTCTGCTCGACACCGATGGTGGCATTGTCGCGCAACGTGCCCCGCAAGGCGGCCATGGAAATGCTGCTGACCGGCGATTTCATCGACGCCGCCGAGGCCCACCGCCTCGGCCTCGTCAACCGGGTGGTGCCGCGCGCCGAGCTGGATGCGGCGGTCGATGCCCTGGCGGCGCGGCTCCTGGACAAGCCGCGCGAGGTGCTGGCGCTCGGCAAGCGTGCCTTCTACGCCCAGCTCGAGATGGGCCTCGAGGAGGCCTATGCGATGACCACCGAGGTCATCGTCGAGAATGCCCTGGGCAAGGCTTTCGAGGAGGGGCTGCGGGCCTTCGTCGAGAAGCGCAAGCCGGTCTGGGCGGCCGAGTGAACCCGGCCGCGCGCGCCTTCAGCGGCGCGGCAGCTGCTTGGGCACCGGGATGATGGGCTCGAGAAACACCGGGATGCGGATCTTGAGGGTGGTGCCGCCGGGCGAGGTGCCGACCGTGTAGTAGGGCTTGGTACGCCGCGGGCCGCTGATGTCGACGAGCTGGAACACCCGGCCCTCGCGGCTGAAGACGAAGCGACGGGTGGCGAAGCCGTTGCAGGTGGCACCCCTGCCCGAATTGTCGGTCGAGCTGGTGAAGCGGTAGCGCAGCTCGAGCTCCAGCATCTCCGCATCGTCGCGGATCACCTCGGTGCGGGTGATGGTATCCATCACCGGATTGACGCAGGTGCCGTTGCGCTCGATGGCATAGGCCTCGTAGGCCTCGCGGATCGCCCTCTCCAGCCCCGGGTACTTGGCGAACAGGTCATTGGCCGGGGTGGCGGCGGTGCAGCCCGCCAGCAGCAGCAGGAGGAGGGCACGAAGATGGCGCATCGGGTCACTCCGCAGGGGTCGCCAGAGGGGCCTCGCCGGTGGCTCGCGGCCGCCTCGTCCGGGTCAACCAGCCGCCCAGCCGGTGCAGCCGCTCGTGCACATGGATGCCCAGCATCAGCAGACAGGGGGTGAGCACCAGGGTGAGCATGGTGGCGAAGGCGAGGCCGCCGGCCACCGCCGAGGAGAGCTGTACCCACCAGTCGGTGGAGGGGCCGCCCACCGTCACCTGGCGGCCGATCAGGTCGATGTTCAGGCGCAGCACCATCGGCATCAGGCCGAGGCTGGTGGTGACGGTGGTCAGCAGCACCGGCCGCAGACGCTGGGCGCCGGTGCGCAGGATGGCATCGAAGGGGGCCAGCCGGCGGCGGCGCAGATCGTTGTAGGTATCGATCAGCACGATGTTGTTGTTGACCACGATGCCGGCCAGCGCAATCACCCCGATGCCGCTCATGACGATGCCGAAGGGCTGGTTGGTGGCCAGCAGCCCGAGCAGCACGCCAACGGTGGAGAACAGCACCGCGCTCAGGATCAAGAGCGCCTGGTAGAAGCTGTTGAACTGGGTCACCAGGATGATGGCGATCAGAAAGAGGGCGATGGCGAAGGCCCGGGTCAGGAAGGCCTGGGCCTTGGCCTGCTCCTCGTCCTCGCCCTGGAAGCTGACCAGCACCTCGGGATCGAAACTCTGGGCCGCCACCCAGGCCTTGAGCTGGCGCACCACATCGTCGACCAGAACGCCGTCGCGCACATCGGCCGAGACGGTCAGGGTGCGGCGCCCGTCCACCCGGGTGATGTCGCCGATGCGCGGCTCCGCCCGCCGTTCGACGAAGGTGGAAAGCGGCACCGTGCCGCGCGGGGTGTTGATGACCAGATCGTCGAACGCCCCGAGGCCGCGCTTGTCCACCGGAAAGCGCGCCCGGATCTCGACATCGTCCTCGACATCGTCGGGACGGTAGGTGCCGAGCAGGATGCCGTTGGTCACCAGCTGCACGGTGGCCCCCACTCCGGCGATGTCGCTGCCGAAGCGGCTGGCCTGCTCGCGGTCGACGATGAAATGCCACTCGATGCCGGGTGCCGGCCGGCTGTCGCTGACATCGACCAGCTCGGGCGTCGAATCGAAACGGGCGCGGATGGCGTCGACCACCGGATCGAGCTTTTCCGGATATTTCGAGGCGACCCGGATCTCCACCGGCTTGGCCACCGGCGGGCCGGCGCGGGGCACCCGCTCCTCGACCCAGATGCCCGGCAGGTCGGCGGTACGGTCGCGGATCTCGGCCATGATCCGGCGCACCGGCCGGCGCTGGTCCCAGGGCAGGAACTCGAGCAGGATGATGCCCACCACGTCATCGTCGATGCCCTCGCCGCGGAAGCTCAGGCCGCTTCGGGCATAGACCGTTTCCAGCCCGTCGATGCCGAGGATGCGATTCTCCACCTCGCGCACCAGCCCGTCGCGTTCGCGCACCGAGAGATTGCCCCGGGCATGCACCAGAAGCTGTGATTCCTCGGGCTCGACATCGGGGAAGAACTGCACCCCGCGGCCATAGGTGCCGTAGAGCAGGTAGACGCCGACGGCCAGCGCGAACAGGGTCAGTACCACCGTGCCGGGCCGCCGCAGGGCCCGGCGCAGTACCCAGACATAGGCGCCGGTGAGCCCGCCCAGCGCCTCGAGATTGCCGCCCTCGGCGGCCGACAGGGCACGCATGGTACGCGGATCGCTGGCTCCCGGACGGCCGAACAGGGCACCGAGACTGGGCACGAAGATGAGGGCCATGACCAGCGAGGCGGTGAGCGTGGCGAGCAGGGTGATCGGCAGATACTTCATGAACTCGCCGACGATGCCCGGCCAGAACACCAGCGGCAGGAAGGCGGCCAGGGTGGTCATGGTGGAGGCAGTGATCGGCCAGGCCATGCGCTTGGCGGCGCGCCGGTAGGCCTCGGCCTTGTCCATTCCCTCGGCCATCTTGCGGTCGGCATATTCGGTGACGACGATCGCCCCGTCGACCAGCATCCCGACCGACAGGATGAGCGAAAACAGGACGACGATGTTGACGGTCAGCCCGGACAGCGCCAGCACCAGGATGCCGGTCAAGAGCGAGGCCGGCACGGCGAAGCCCACCAGCAGCCCCGAGCGCAGGCCGAGGGCGCCGATCACCACCACCGTGACCAGCAGGATGGCGCTCAGCACGTTGTTCTGCAGATCGCCCAGCATGCGCGCGATCCTGTCCGACTTGTCCTGGAGAAAACCGACCTCGATCACCTTCGGCCAGCGGCTGCGCACCCGTTCGACGGTGGCGCGCACCTTGGCGATGGTGTCGATGATGTTGGTGCCGATGCGCTTTTTCACCTCCAGCGCCACCGCCGGGCGACCGTTGAAGCGGGCCATCCCTTCGGCATCCTTGAAGGTCGGCCGGATCTCGGCGATGTCGCCGAGCCGCACCACCCGGCCGTCGCTGGCCTTGATCGGCAGACCGGCGAGATCCTCGAAGGTCTCGAACACCCCCGGCACCTTGACCGCATAGCGCCCCTTGGCGGCATCCAGCGACCCCGCCGCTACCAGACGGTTGTTGCGGTCGACGGTGCGCAGCACATCCTCGAGCTCGAGGCCGTAGCTCTGGATGATGCGGGGGTCGATCACCACCTCGAGGAGGTCCTCGCGCTGGCCCACGAGCTCGACCTCCAGCACCTCGGGCAGGGTCTCGATCTCGTCGCGCAGCTCGCGCGCGAGGCGGTAGAGAACGCGCTGCGGTACCTCGCCCGAGAGGGTCACCACCAGCACCGGAAAGAGGGCCAGATTGACCTCGCTCACGGTCGGCTCGTCGGTGCCGTCGGGGAAATCGACCTTGGCCAGATCGACCTTCTCGCGGACATCGGCGATGGCCGCGTCGATATCGGTGCCGGCCTCGAATTCGAGGGTCACCGACGCATGATCCTGGCTGGCCACCGCCCGGATCTCGTCGAGCCCCTCAAGGCTGCGCAGCTCCTGTTCGAGGGGCCGCACCAGGAGCCGCTCGGCGTCCTCGGGGGCGATGCCGTCATGGCGCACCGAGACGTAGACGATCGGAATCTGGATGTCGGGATCGGCTTCCTTGGGGATGGTGCGGTAGGCGGCGATGCCGGCCACCAGCAGCAGCAGCAGTGCCAGCAGGACGGTGCGCGAACGCGCAAAGGCGGTCTCGATCAGCCCCCTCACGCGTCGGGCTCCGGCCCGCCGCCCCCGTCGGAATCGGCCGCCACCTCCACCCGCTGGCCCTCGGTCAGGAAGCCCTGGCCGGTGGTGACGATGCGGGCCCGCTCGGGCAGACCCGTCACCCACAGGCGGGAACGCTCGCTGCGGACGATGGTCACCGCCATGAACCGTACCCGGTCGCCGTCATCGAGGAGGAACACTCCGAGCCGGCCGTCATCGGCCAGGGTCAGGGTGCTGGTGGCGATCTCGTGGGCCGGCACCGGCTCCAGCTCGAGGAACAGATCGGCGCTGCTGCCGGCGGCGAAGGCGAGATCGGGGTTGGGCACGGCGAATTCGAGCCGGAAGCTGCGGGTCGCCGCATCGGCCTCGCGGGCCATGTAGCGCAGACGGCCCTCGAGCTCGGTGCCGCCGCTCAGCCGGGCGCGGCCGGTGAGCCCGGGACGGACACCGGCGAGGCGTGCCTCGGGCAGGTCGGCGACGATC
>CAYYZI010000149.1:0-6851 GCA_964475675.1 uncultured Geminicoccaceae bacterium | reverse complement strand
TTCACCGGTACGCAGACATTGGATGCAGCGGGCGATCTCGTAGATGCCCTGCAGAAACAGCAGCACGCCGGCCACCGGGATGAGCATCTTCATCGGGTAGATGGGGATGGCGATCGGGCTGAAGATGCTGGTTTCCTTGTAGCGGAAGGACTGCCCGGCGAAGCGCCAGCCGGCGTAGATCAGCGCGGTCACGCCGGGCATGTAGAAGGTGAGGAACAGCACCAGATCCAGCCCCGCCTGCACCCGCTGCGGCCAGTAGCGGTAGATGAAGTCGCCGCGCACCATGGCATTGCGGGAGACCGTGTAGGGTCCGGCCATCAGGAACAGCGCCCCGTACATCATGTACATGATGTCGTAGGACCAGGTCGTCGGCGCCCCGAGCACGTAGCGCACGAAGACCTCGTAGCTCACCCCGAAGGTGAGGATGATGATGCACCAGGCAAAGGCCTTGCCGGTCCAGGTGCTCAGTGTGTTGATGAACAGCAGCACCGGATTGTCCACTGCACGTCTCCCACCCGACTGCCTACGTGACGACGGGGCGACTGTCGTCGCCCCGTCGTGCGGCGGATGCCGTTCGCTGCCTGGCTCAGAAGGGCAGCTTGCCGAAGTAGTGCTCGTAGGCCAGACGATAGTCGGCCTGGTTGAAGAACAGGTAGCTCATCACCCGCTGGGCCCAGGCCTTCTGCGAGTCCACGACCTTCTTGAAGAAGGGATCCTGGTTGAGCTCCTCGAGGACATCGTCCCAGGCCTTGAGCTGGGCCTCGAACACGTCCTTGGGGGTGCGGTAGACCTTCACCCCGTACTCCTTCTGGAGCTTGATGAAGTCCTTGGAGTACTGGTCCATGGCCGTCGCGTAGTTGGCCGTGTTGGCGGCCTCGGCGGCATAGCGCAGGATCGCCTGATGCTCGGCGGGCAGGCTGTTGTACTTCGTCTTGTTGAAGATGATCTCGAAGTATTCCTGCGCCTGATGGTAGCTACCCATCATGTAGACCTTGCGCACGTCGGGAGCGCCGAAGCGCAGGTCCGAGGTCGGGTTGTTGTACTCGAAGGCGTCGATGACGCCGCGCTCGAGGGCCGGCACGATCTCGCCGCCGGGCAGCTGCACCACCGACAGGCCGAGCTTCTGCATCACCTTGGTGGCGAGGCCGACGGTGCGGTACTTGAGACCCTTGAGGTCCTCGACGCTCTTGATCTCCTTGGGGAACCAGCCCAGCGGCTGGGTCGGCATCGGCATGCAGAAGAAGCCGACCAGATCGAGGCCGAGCATGTCGTGCAGCTCGTTGTAGAGCTCGAGGCCGCCGCCCTTGTAGATCCAGGCGATACCCTCCTGGGCGGTGAAGCCGAACACCGGCCCGGTGCCGAACAGCGAGGCCGCCGGATGCTTGCCGTACCAGTAGGCGGTGACCCAGTGTCCGGCGTCGAGAATGCCGTCATTGACCGCATCCATCACCGAGAAGGGCTTCACCACCGCACCGGCCACCAGATACTCGATCTTCAGCCGGCCGCCGGCCATCTCGTTGACGCGGTCGACATATTCCATGGCGAAGTCGTTGAAGATGTCGGTGGGGCCCCAGGCGCCCTGCATCTTCAGCACCACGGTCTGCGCCCGGCTGACATTGGGCATGGCGATGGTGGCCGCGCCGGCCGCCGCCGTGGTCGCCGCAGCGCGCTTGAGAAAGCGCCGACGGCTCGCCTTCGAGGCGTCCGTCTTTTCGGACTTTCCAACCTTCATGTGAACAGTCATCCCTCTGGCCTCCCTCTGCTGTGCCAGTCGCGTTCCACGCCCTTCTGTTAGCACAAAATCCTGCAAACGCCACAATGGGCTGCGGTGCTCGGCCGCACTACCCGTCCGGGTAGCGCGGCACTCGGGGATGTCTCCCGTCGCGGGTGCTCAGTCGTATTCCACCAGGCTGCGGGCGAGTTCGGGATCGTAGCCCTGGTTGGCGCGCAGGAGCTGCAGGCTGTAGGGATGCTTCAGGGTGCCGCCGGCCAGATCCTCGACCCGGGCTTCCTCCAAAATGCGGCCGTTGTTCATGATGGCGATGCGCTCGCAGAGATACGCCACCACCGCCAGATTGTGGCTGACCATCAGGAAGGTGAGATTGCGTTCCTGCCGCAACCGCATGAGAAGATTGAGGATTTCCGCCTGCACCGAGACGTCGAGAGCGGAGGTGGGCTCGTCCAGCAGCAGCACCTCGGGCTCCAGCATCAGCGCCCGGGCAACGGCCACCCGCTGGCGCTGGCCGCCGGAAAGCTGATGGGGATAGCGGAAACGGTGCTCGGGCCCCAGCCCCACCGCCCGCAGCAGCTCGGGAATGCGCGCTTCCAGCCCGCCCAGCCGGTGGATGCGGCAGGGCTCGCGCAGGATGTCGTCGACGGTGTGGCGCGGATGGAGGGAGCCGTAGGGATCCTGGAACACCATCTGCACCCGCCGCCGGAGACTGCGCGGCTGGCGGGTGCCGACCGGCCGGCCGTCCACCAGCACCGCTCCGCCGCTGGCCTCGATCAATCCCCCCACCACCCGCAGCACGGTGGTCTTGCCGGAACCGCTCTCGCCCACCAGGCCGAAGGCGCCGCCCGCCGGCACGGTGAAGGAGACGCCGCGCACCGCCCGCACCAGATCGCGGCCCTGGCCGAAACGGACCTCCAGGTCGCGCAGCTCGATCACGGCGCGGAATCCTCGGCCCAGGAGGGGTCGCGCACCAGCACCGGCAGCGGCCGGCCGCGCTCGCCGATCCGCGGCAGGCAGGAGAGCAGACCACGGGTGTAGGGATGTTTCGCCTCCTGCAGGCGCCGGGCCTCGATGCTCTCGACGATCCGCCCGGCATACATGACCAGCACCCGGTCGCAGAAGGAGGCCACCAGGTTGAGGTCGTGGCTGATGAACAGAAGTCCCATGCCGCGCCGGGTGACGAGATCGTCGAGCACCGCCAGTACCTGGAGCTGGACGGTGACATCGAGCGCCGAGGTGGGCTCGTCGGCGATCAGCAGATCGGGCTCGCCGACCAGCATCATGGCGATCATCGCCCGCTGGCCCATGCCTCCCGAAAGCTCGTGGGGATAGGCCCGCCAGACCCGTTCCGGATCGCGGATACGCACCGCCTCCAGGGCCTCGAGAGCGCGCCGCCGGGCCTCCCTGCGACCGACCCGGCGATGGACGCGGATCGCCTCCTCGATCTGGGGACCGATGCGGACCACCGGGTTGAGCGAGAATTTCGGATCCTGGAGGATCATGCCGATGCGGGAGCCGCGGAGCTCGCGCATGCGCCGGGGCGAAAGCTCGAGGAGCTCCTGCCCGTCGAAGTGGAGCCGGCCGGCGCGCACCACTCCGGGGCGGGGAACGAGGCGCAGGATGGCCCGCCCCACGGTGGATTTGCCGGAGCCGCTCTCGCCAACGATGCCCACCTTCTCGCGGCCGAGGGCGAAGGAGACGCCGCGCACTGCCCGCACCGTGCCATGCGGCATGTGAAAGGAGACCTCGAGGTCGCGTACTTCCAGCATGGGCGGACCGCCGCCCCCCTGCGCCGTCTGCCCGGAGAGATCGCTCATCCGCCCGCCCCTGCGTAGTCGCGTATGGCTTTTCTCCTTCCCTTCGCGCGGCTTGCGGCCGGTGACGGTAAAATCGCCTTAACCGACCACCGGCACGAGGTACGAGGCCGCCGATGCCCATCGCGATCGAGATCTACCGCAACTCCCATGGCGAGGTCTTCTTCCGCACCTCGCGCACCAGCGGGCGCACCCGCGGCTTCCGCATCGAGGCCGACAGCCCGGGCCATCTCGAGGCCTGGCTGGAGAGCAACGGGTTCCGCGCCCCCGAAGCCCGACGGGGAATCATGCCTGCTTGGGATCGAGCACGTCACGCAGACCGTCTCCCAGCAGGTTGAAGCCCAGCGACACGACGAAAATGGCGAAGCCCGGCATGGTCGCCACCCACCATTGATCGAGGAGATACTGGCGGCCGGTGGAGATCATCGCGCCCCATTCGGGCAGCGGCGGCTGGGCGCCGAGGCCGAGAAAGCCGAGCCCGGCGGCGGTCAGGATGATGCCGGCCATGTCCAGGGTCAGCCGCACGATCAGCGAGGACAGGCACATCGGCACCACATGGGCGCGGATGATGTAGAAGGGCGAGGCCCCCTGCATCCGCACCGCGGCGATGTAATCGGCATGGCGCACGGTCAGGGTCTCGGCCCGCGCCAGACGCGCATAGGGCGGCCAGGCGGTCAAGGCGATGGCGATGATCGCGTTCTCGATCCCCGGCCCCAGCGCGGCGACGAAGGCCAGCGCCAGAATGAGCCGCGGAAAGGCCATGAAGATGTCGGTGATGCGCATCAGCACGACATCCAGCCAGCCGCCGAGATACCCCGCCGCGGTGCCGATCAGCAGGCCCAGCGGGCCGACGATGATGACCACCAGTGCGACAATGTAGAGGGTGATGCGCGAGCCGTGGACGATGCGGGAATAGATGTCGCGGCCGAGCTCGTCGGTGCCCAGCCAGTGGGCAGCCGAGGGCGGCTGCAGGCGGGCCGCCAGATCCTGCTCGATGGGCGAGGTCGGCGCCAGCCAGGGGGCGAAGGCGGCCACCAGCAGCAGCGCCAGGACGATGGCCAGACCGACGACCGCCAGGGGATTGCTGCGGAAGGCCAGCCAGGCGAGGTAGAAGCGTACCAGCCGGGCATGACCGCGCGACCGCGGCACGCTCGAAAGCAGATAGGCGCGAAGCCCGCTCACCATTTGGCCCTCGGATCGACCAGCCGGTAGAGAAAGTCGGAGGCCAGATTGAGGCCGACGAACACCGAGCCGACCACCAATGTGCCGCCGAGCACCGCGTTCATGTCGGCATTCAGAAGGGAATTGGTGATGTAGAAGCCGAGCCCGGGCCAGGCGAACACCGTCTCGGTCAGCACCGAGCCCTCCAGCAGATAGGCATAGGAGAGCGCGATCACGGTGATCAGCGGGATCATGGTATTGCCCAGCGCATGGCGCCAGATCACCCGCCATTCCGGCACCCCCTTGACCCGGGCGGTGGTGATGTATTCCTGCTGCAGCTCGGCGAGCATGAAGCTGCGTGTCATGCGGCTGATGTAGGCCAAGGAGAAATAGCCCAGAATCGAGGCCGGCAGGACGATGTGCCAGAAGGCGTCGCGGAACACCTCCCATTCGCCGGCGAGCGCCGAATCGATCAGGATGACCCCGGTCACCGGTGCGACGATGTCATCGTAGAAGACCGAGAGGCGCCCCGGCCCCTCGACCCAGCCGAGCTTGGCGTAGAACAGGAGCAGGCCCACGAGACCGAGCCAGAACACGGGCACCGAATAGCCCACCAGACCGAGCACGCGGATGATGTGGTCCGGCCAGCGGCCCTGCCAGACGGCGGCCGCCACCCCGGCCGGGATGCCGACCAGAACGCCGATGAAGGTGGCGACGGTGGCGAGCTCCAATGTTGCCGGAAAGACCCGGCGGATGTCCTCCAGCACCGGCCGGGCGGTGAGCACGCTGGTGCCGAAATCGCCGCGCAGGATCTGCCCCACATAGATCGCGAACTGGTGCCAGAGCGGCAGATCGAGGCCCAGTTCCCGGCGCACCCGTTCGACCACGTCGGGCGGGGCGCGTTCGCCGACGATGGCGATCACCGGGTCGATGGGCACCACGCGCGCGATCAGGAAGGTGACCAGCAGCAGGCCGAAGAAGGTGACGGCGACGGTCAGCAGCAGCTTGGCGGCGGCCTTCAGAAAAGCGAGCATCGCTCCGGCGTTTCCCCCACACCCTCGACCCGCCCCTGAGCTAGCCCGCGCGGAGCGGCGAGTCGAGGGCGAGCTCACCTCCTCACTGCCACTTCCAAACAATTAGCCCCGCAGGCCACACGGCACTGCGATGTTACGTTGTTTGCGCTAGCTGAGGCGCCACCGACCTCAAGGCGCATTAGGAGCCGGGACCTGGATAGTCGGAGAAACCACCCGCATCTACTTTGCTCGGCCCTGCCATCGAGCACCGGCTCCCGGTCATTCCGCGCGTACCCGGACTTGCCCGCGGTCCTCGTCTCTCAGCACGCATCCACCGCTCCAACGCCTTCGACTGACCCTATCGCCAATGCCTGGCTGCGCGGGCTTGCTCGATTCTCGCCATTTTGCTACAAACCCTCCGTTCCCCGTGCATCTCGACCATGTCGCTACCAGTTACCACATACGTGAAAATCGTTAGTCTTACTTTACATGGCTCGCTCATGACACAAGATGATCAAATCCTAGACGCTCTCTCCGATGCTGAAGAGGTGGTTCCGTTCACGTATTCTATTGCTTCATATGGCGCGGATTACCCCGTCGATTCTCTCATGAAGCGGATCACCAATGGTGACATACTCGTCCCGACGTTCGAGCACCAAGATCAACTCCCCGACAATGTCGACCCGTTTCAGCGCGACTATGTGTGGCCTCGGCCCAAGGCCGACAGATTTATCGAATCCTTACTCTTGGGGCTTCCTGTCCCCGGGATCTTCCTCGTCAAAGAGGATTCTGGGCGACTCTTGGTGCTCGACGGTCATCAGCGTTTATATACGCTAGTTAGTTTTTACCGCGGCATCATACATGGCAAAGAATACCGGTTAGCGGGAATACAAGAGCGGTTTAACGGAAAGGCATATCATAATCTGGATGTTGAGGACCGTCGTAGGCTCGATGATAGCATTATTCACGCTACTGTCATAAAGCAAGAGGAACCCTCCGACGACCTTAGCAGCATATACTCTATATTTGAACGTCTAAATACCGGAGGCGTCGCATTGCAACCGCAGGAAATACGTATGGCGTTGTACCACGGGAAGCTATGTATCCTGCTCCGCAATCTAAACAAGAATC
>CAYYZI010000148.1:0-6897 GCA_964475675.1 uncultured Geminicoccaceae bacterium | reverse complement strand
GGCTGGGGCCGCTGATGCGCGCCTTCGGTCCCAGCCTCGCCTACGCCCGGGGGCGGCGCGGTGCGGTCACCTTGGGCCTAGTGTTCGGGCTCAACATTCCGGCCTGTGCAGCACCGCTCATCTTCGCCCTTTTGGGCATGGCCGCAGCCGGTGGCGCCAGCGGTGCGGCCGTTCTCGACGGTTTCGTTTCGCTCGGGCTGTTCGGGCTCGCCCTGTCCCTGCCACTGGCCTTGGCGGTCGCGTGGCGACCGCTCCGCAACGGTCTCGACCGGATCGCCGCCTTTTCGCGGCGCATGCCGGTGGTCGCCGGGCTGGTGCTGGTGGCGCTCGGGGTCTGGTCCATCTGGCTCGGCTTCTTTCTCGACCTCGAGAAATGGGTGTGAGGCCGCGGCGGATTGCCCGCCGGCTTGACCTCGCCCGCGCGAGTCTTTCTGCTGCCCCTGTCGCGGCGGCAGGGAACAGGGCGTGCTGGGCAGGCTGCGGGCGAAACTGCGCGAACTCTATTTCGGAGCCGGTCCCGAGGCGGCCGCCTTCAACATCCTGCTGCTGGTCTTCGATCTGGTCACCATCCTCTTTTTCGTGGTGGTCACCTTCACCGGCACCGAGCCTTGGATCCTGCGTCTCGAATTCGCCCTCGGCCTGGTTCTGCTCGTCGAGTTTCTGGCTCGCATGCTGGCCGCACCCGACATGCGCCGCCATCTCCTGCTGCCCAGTTCGCTCGCCGACGTCCTGGTCATCGCCGCGCTGCTGCTGCCGGCGGTGGTCGAGAACTTCGCCTTCCTGCGCATCCTTCGCGCGGTGCGGCTGCTGCGCTCCTATCATCTGCTGGGCCGGCTGCGGCAACACCTGCCCTTCGTGGACCGGCACCACCGCTCGCTGCAGCACGGGCTCGATCTGTTCGTCTTCGTCTTCGTCATGAGCGCGGTGGTCTATGTCAGTCAGGCCGGGATCAATCCCGGCATCACCAACTATCTCGATGCGCTCTACTTCACGGTGACCGCACTCACCACCACGGGCTTCGGCGACATCGTGCCGGTCGGCAGTACCGGGCGCGTGCTCACCGTGGTGATCATGATCATCGGCATCTCGCTGTTCATCCGGCTCGCCCAGAGCCTGTTCCGCCCGCCCAAGGTGGAACATGCCTGTCCGCGATGCGGGCTCACGAGACACGATCCCGATGCCGTGCATTGCAAGCACTGCGGAACCGTGCTCAATATTCCGACCGAAGGCGGGTGAGGCAGGAAAGACCCGCCGCGGACGCCCTGCTGCGAGCGGGCACCGTCCCCGATTCCGGGCCATCAGGAAGGAAACCCGACCATGCGCAAGTCACTTCTCGCGGTCGCCGGCCTGTCGCTGGCGACCCTCGCCGGCTGCCAGCAGATGGGCTACGGCTCGAGCGAGGCGAGCTATCAGGATCCCGACGCCAAGGCCGCCGCCAAGGCGGCGGCGCCGGCCCAGAAGAACATGGCGCATGCCCATATCGGCCATGTGATGATGAGCTGGAACGACACCCCCGACAAGATGGGCCTGCTGCCGACGGCCGAAGCCGAGGCCAAGATCGCCGCCCAGCATGCCGCGCTCGCGATGAAAAAGCCCGAGGATCTGGGCTGGATGAAGATGCATGTGGGCCATGTCATGAACGCCTGCGATCCCACGGTCGAACCGAAGGGGCCGGGGCTCGGCTACGGTGTGGTCAAGGCGGCGGCGGGCGTGGCCAAGCACGTCAACTTCGCGGCCAACAGCGAGGGAGCCTCCGACAACGTCAAGCTGCACGCCGTGCATGTCGCCACCAGCGCCGAGAACACCGTCGCCCGCTGCAAGGAAATCCTCACCCTCGGGCAGAAGGTGATGGCCGCTTCGAGCGCTGCCGACGCCGCCGGCATGGTGGCCGAAATCAAGACATTGGCGGACGCCCTGGTGGCCGGCGTGGACGCCAATGGCGACGGCACCGTGAGCTGGGAGAAGGGCGAGGGCGGTCTCGCTGCCGCCCGCCAGCACATGATGTTCATGATGAAGGGCGAAGGCATGGGTGTCTGAAGCCGACCATCCGGGCAACGAACACGGTCCCGGCGGGGTGGACCCGCCGGGATCTTGCCTTCAAAAAGAGGAAACAGACACCGTGACCGGCGGCAGCCGGCCCGCGACGATCAGCACAGGCAAGGACGACGGAGGCGGAAAGAGCCATGGCCAGAGCAACAGGAGAGCGCCGCATGCATCCCTTGGTGCGCCGGATGAAGGAGCAGCTCGCGGCCGGCGGCTGCGATCGCCGCGAGTTTCTGCGGACCGTGGCCCTGCTCGGGGTGAGTGCGCCCGCGGCCTATGCCATGGCCGGCCGCATTCTCGGCGAGAATCTGGTGGATCCGCTGCAGGCGGCGCAGGACACACCGCGCAAGGGCGGTATCCTGCGGGTCTCCATGCCGGTGCCCGAGATCAAGGATCCGGCGACTTTCGACTGGACCGAGAAGTCCAACTGTGTCCGCCACATGATCGAATATCTGACCTATACCGGGCCGGACAATGTCACCCGCCCCTATCTGGCCGAGCGCTGGGAGGCTTCCGACGATCTGACGCAGTGGACCTTCTACCTGCGCCGCGGCGTCCGCTGGCACAATGGCGACCCGTTCAACGCCGATGACGTGGTCTTCAACTTCACGCGCTGGCTCGATCCCGCCACCGGCTCCTCCAATCAGGGCCTGTTCGCGGCCATGACCGAGGAATACGAGACCGGGGAAAAGAACGAGGACGGTTCGCCCAAGATGGGCAAGCGGATGCGCGCGGGCGCGGTCGAGAAGCTCGACGACTACACGATCCGCCTCAACCTCTCGCGGCCGGTGCTTTCCATTCCCGAGAACCTGTTCAACTATCCGACGGCGATCGTCCATCGCGATTTCGACAGAAACGGGGCCGATGTGCTGGCCTTCCGCGTCGGCACCGGGCCCTACACGATCGCCGAGTTCGCGGTCGGCGAGAAGTGCATCCTCAAGCGCGTCGATCAGCCCTACTGGGGCGAGGAGCTCGACGACCCCTTCATCGGCGGGCCGATCTATCTCGACGAGATCCACTACTACGACCATGGTGCGGCCTCGGCCGCCCAGATTGCCGCCTTCGCCTCGGGGCAGGTCGACATGACCTTCGAGGTCGGCAAGGACTCCCTGCAGATGGCGCAGTCGGTACCTGGGGCTGTGCTCTACGAGGTGACCACGGCGCGCACCGGCGTGATGCGCATGCAGGTCGACCAGAAGCCCTTCGACGACCCGCGGGTGCGCCGGGCGATTCAGCTCTGCTGCGATGCCAAGGTCTATCCCGAACTGGTCTATCTCGGCCGCGGAACGGTTGGCGAACATCACCATGTGTCGCCAATCCATCCCGAATATTTTCCGCTGCCGCCGTTCGAGCCGAATGTCGAGGAAGCCAGGGCCCTGCTGGCCGAGGCCGGCTACCCGGATGGTCTCGAGCTCACCATCGATGTCGGCAACACCAACGGACCCTGGCAGCAGCAGGTCTGCGAGATCTTCCGGGAGCAGCTCGCGGCCGCCGGCATCCGTCTGAACATCAACGTGATGCCGGCGCCCCAATACTGGGAGATCTGGGACAAGACACCGTTCGGGATGACCGCCTGGACGCACCGC
Organism: uncultured Geminicoccaceae bacterium; assembly: GCA_964475675.1. Classification (GTDB taxonomy): domain Bacteria; phylum Pseudomonadota; class Alphaproteobacteria; order Geminicoccales; family Geminicoccaceae; genus JALSRW01. The sequence goes on along the minus strand of CAYYZI010000148.1, from coordinate 3,268 downwards.
CCCCTGGGCACCATGGTCCTCTCGCTCGGCTACCGCTGCGGCGTGCCCTGGAACGAGACCCGCTACTGCAACAAGGCCTTCGACGAAGCGCTGGATGCCGCCGAATCGACCGTCGATGTCGCCGAACGGCGCAAGCTGATGGAGAAGGTCGAGCGTATCCTGCAGCAGGATGCGGTGATCGTGCAGCCGCTGTGGCAGCCGAGCTTCACGGTGGCGGCGGAGAAGGTGAAGAACTTCCACACCCATCCGACCCAGTACCATCTCTTCCACCGGGTCTGGATCGACGCCTAGGCAGCGGCAGGCGGAGGCGGGGGAAGCGGCCGTTCCGGCCGCCGTGGCCCCGCGGGAGGCGGCGGCTCCATGCTGATGCTCGCGGCGCGCCGGTTCGGCGCCATGGTGCTCATCATGGCCGTCATCTCCCTGCTGCTCTTCGTCATCTTCGAGAGCGACAAGCTGGCCGTGGCCGGCAAGGTGCTGGGGCCCTATTCCTCGCTCGAACAGCGCGAGTTGTGGCTGGAGAAGGAGGGCTACAACCGGCCCTTCCTGGTCCGCTACGGCGAATGGGTGGGCAACGCCCTGCGCGGCGATTTCGGCCGCAGCATCCGCTTCAAGGCGCCGGTGTCGGAGCTGCTCTGGCCGCGCCTCGCCAATACGGGCATCCTCGCCGGTTTCGTCTTCCTGCTGATGGTGCCCCTGTCGCTGACCCTCGGCGTGCTGGCCGGGATGCGCGAGGGATCGGCGCTGGACCGGCTGCTGTCGCTTCTCTCGGTGGTCACCACCTCGATCCCGGAATTCGCCTCGGCCGCCTTTCTGGTCGCCTTGTTCGTGTTCAAGCTGGGCTGGCTGCCCGGCACCTCCTCGATGACCGGTGGCTTCGACTGGACCCAGCTCGTGCTGCCGGTGGGGGTGCTGGTGCTCTACGATTTCGGCTATGTGGCGCGCATGACCCGGGCCTCGATGGCCGAGGTGATGACCTCGCAATACATCCGCACCGCCATCCTCAAGGGTCTGCCGCGGCACCGGGTGATCCTGCGCCACGCGCTCAGGAACGCCCTGATCGCCCCGTTCACCGTGATCATGCTGCAGCTCAACTGGCTGCTCTCGGGGGTGATCGTGGTCGAGGTGTTCTTCGCCTACAAGGGCTTCGGCGCCCTGCTCTACGATGCGGCGATGTTCGGCGACATCTACCTGATCGAGGCCTGCACCATGGTCGCCGTGTTCGTGGCGGTGCTCTCGCAGTTCCTCTCGGATGTCGGCTACACCATGCTCAATCCCCGCATCCGCTTCGACCGGGCAGCCGCGTGATGGCCGCAGGCGGCGAGACCCGGACCATCGAACGGCCATCCCGGGTCGGCGCCTTCCTCGGCGCCCTGGCGCTCCTGCGGGAAAGCCCGGTGGCCATGACGGGCGCCGTCATTCTGCTCTTCTGGGTGGCGATGGCGGTGCTGGCACCGCTGCTGCCGCTGGCCGATCCCAATCTGCCGCTGGAACCCCTGCGTCCGCCCCTTTCGGTGGCCGCCGACGGCAGCACCACCTTCTGGCTGGGCACCGACATCAAGGGCCGCGACATTCTCTCGCGGCTCATCTGGGGCGCGCAGCGGGTGCTGATCTGGGCCAGCATCGCCACCCTCGCAGCATATCTGGCGGGTGTGACGATGGGTCTGGTGGCCGGCTATCTCGGCGGCTGGTGGGACGAGATGCTGTCGTTCCTGGCCAATGTGCTGCTGAGCTTTCCGGTGATGGTGCTCTACATCATCGTCATCACCCGGATCGGTGCCTCGCCCCTCAACATCGTGCTGGCGGTGACCTTCGCCTCGGCCCCGGGGATCATGCGCATCGTCCGCGGTCTGGTGCTCGATCTCAAAAGTCGCGATTATGTCGCGGCCGCCCAGACCCGCGGCGAGAGGCCGCTCTACATCATGCTCGTCGAGCTGCTGCCCAATGCCCGCGGGCCGCTCATCGTCGATGCCTGTCTGCGCCTCGGCTACACCACCATCGCCTTGGCCACGCTCGGCTTTCTCGGGCTCGGCCTGCCTCCGCCCGATCCCGACTGGGGGGCGATGATCGCCGAGACCCAGCCGATGGGCGCATTCGCCGGCCATGCCATGATCTTCCCGGCCATCGCCATCTCCTCGCTGGTGCTCGGCTTCAACCTGCTGGCCGACGGGCTGCGCGAGATCTCGTTGAGGGACTGAAGAGATGGCGTCAGCGCACGACGAAGGCTCGATCCTCGCCTGCGAAGGGCTCTGCGTTTCCTATTTCACACGCGCCGGCGAGATCCCCGCGGTGGTCGATTTCGACCTCGAGGTGCGGCCCGGCGAGGCGGTCGGGCTGGTGGGCGAATCGGGCTGCGGCAAATCCACCGTGGCGCTCGCCGTCATGCAGTATCTCGGCCGCGCCGGGCGGATCGTCAGAGGGGCCATCCGCTTCCAGGGGCGGGACCTGACCCGGATGGACGAACGCGAGCTCCGCCGCCTGCGCGGCTCGCGCCTGGCCATGGTCTATCAGGAGCCGATGGCCTCGCTGAACCCTTCCATGACGATTGGCGGGCAGCTCGTCGAAGTGCCGCTCTGCCACGAAAATGTCGATGCCGCCGAAGCCCGCGAACGGGCTCTGGAGATGCTGGCCGGGGTCGGACTGCCGGATCCGCGGCGCATCTTCGCGGCATATCCCCATCAGCTTTCCGGCGGCCAGCAGCAGCGGGTGGTGATCGCCATGGCGCTGCTCGCCAATCCCGCTCTCTTGCTGCTCGACGAACCGACCACCGCCCTCGATGTCACCGTCGAGGCCGGCATCGTCGAGCTCATCCGCGGCATCAGCCGGCGCTTCGGCACCGCTCTCGTTTATATCAGCCACAATCTCGGCCTCATTCGCGAGACCTGCGATCGCGTCGCCGTCATGTATGCCGGCGAGGTGGTCGAGGAGGGGAGCATCGACCGGGTCTTCGCCGCCATGCGCCATCCCTACACGCGGGGGCTGTTCGATGCCGTGCCGCTGCCGGGCACCGACAAGCTGGCACGGCCGCTGCAACCCATTCCGGGCCAGCTCCCGCTGCCGCACGAGCGGCCCGAGGGCTGCTTTTTCGGCCCCCGCTGCGCGCATTTCCGTGCCGGCATCTGTGACCGACGGCAGCGCATGCAGCCGCTCGCGGAGGACCCGACCCACCGGGTGCGCTGTGCCCGACAGGGCGCGATCGCCTGGCCACAGGAGGCGAATGTGCCCGACCTGATTTTCCAGCCGGTATTCTGGCGATCTAAGGTCCGGCGCC
>CAYYZI010000147.1:0-7011 GCA_964475675.1 uncultured Geminicoccaceae bacterium | reverse complement strand
TGCACGGGGCCGGCGGCCGTCCCGCTTTCGCTCTGCGCAGATGCCTCGCGGGAGGACGGCGGGGTCGTCGGTTCGGCCCGGACCGCAGGAGCCGGCGGCCCGGCAGCGGACCCGGCCGCTTCGGGCTCGGGCCGGGCGCCCGCGCTCGGTCGCGCGGCTGCCGGCGGCGGAGAAATGCGGTCCACCTTCGCCGACGCCTTCTCCTCGACAGGTGCTTCGGCGGGTGCCGCGACCTCGTCGGTCGCAGCGATGGCCGGCCGGGCGAACAGCCGACGGTCACCGGCTGCGGGTGCCGGACGCGGCGGGGGCTGCACCTCTTCCACGGAAGTGGCAGCGGGTCGTCGCTCCGGTGGGGATGCCGGCTGCGGCGCTGCGTCGCTCCCCGGGCGGCGCTGCGGCGCACGGCCGGGCGTCACCGGGGTCGCGCCGGCGGTCTCGGCCTCGGCCATCTCCGCCCATTCGGCATATTCCGGCAGCTCGCGAACCGCCCGCATATAGTCCTCGGCCCCGCCGCCGCGTTCGATGCCGTGCGTCACCAGTCGCGCCACCAGCGGCGCCATGAAGGCGTCGGCCACGGAAAACCGGCCGAACAGGAAGGGACCGCCCTCCGGCTCGCGAGCGAGACATTCCGCCCACAGCTCATACAGCCGGTCGAGATCCCGCTGCACGCCCCGCAGAAGCTTGCCCGGCGGCGAGAAGCGCCCGGTCATGTCCATTGGCAGGAAGGTCAGCAGATCGGCCAGCTCGTATACCGCCTCGGCGGCGATGGCCCGTGCCCGCGCCCGTTGCTCCGCCGCCTCGGGCCACAGCCCGGTGCTTCGTTCGGCGGCGTATTCGCAGATCGCCAGCGGCTCCCAGATGGTCGTGTCGCCGATTTCCAGGACCGGCAGACGTCCCCTCGGTGACAGCCGCCGGGCCCGCTCCAGCCCCTCCGGGTCGCGCAGATCGAGGGCCTCGAGATCGAAGGCCAGCCCGGCCCGTCGCAGCACCAGCCAGACCGCCAGCGAGCGCGAGGAAGTGTTGTAGTTGCCAATGACCAGGCGCAGCGCGGACATCACCCCCCGGCGTACGGATGTTGGGCTTCGGCGCAACCTAGCCGCTGCCGCGGCTGGGGCAAAGAGGGGAACGTCTCCGCGTATGCCCGGCCCGGATCGACGGGCGCATCACGGCGGGCCGGGCTTCAGCCGGCCAGACGCAGCATTCCCGCCCGGCCGTGCCAGTAGCCATCGGCGAAGGCGGTGTCGGGGGCCAGTTCGGCGAGCCGTGCGCGCAGCTCCTGCGGCGCCATGCGCCCGGCCAGCAGCTCCCGATAGAGGTCGGCCACCGCCACCATGTCGATCGCCTGCGGTGCCAGCCGGAAGATGTCGATGCCCATCCCCCGTGCGGTGTCGACCGCCGCCGACAGCTCCACATAGGCCGCAGACAGGGTCTGGATGCCGTTGACGGCGACGAATGCCTGCCCGTCCAGGGTCGCCACCATCATGCCGTCGGGGTCTTCGCCGCAGGCGTACTGGCAGTTGTCCTTGCGCCGGCCGCGACTGCGCGCGTGATAGCAGCGTGCGGAAAGGGCCAGCGGCTGGCGACCGAAGATCTGGAGCTCGAGCGCGACATGGCCGCCGGCGGCGAGCCGGGCCAAGGCCTCGGCCGGAAGCTCCGGCGGCGGGCAGAGACGGATTGCACCGTTGCCGGCCAGCACCTCGAGGGTGCCCTCGTTGTAGATGTTGAGATAGGGACCGAGCACATGCGGCCGACCGCGCAGCAGCCGGACGGCGGCGAAATCGTTGGCCTCGATCAGCATCTCGCCATCCTCGGCCAGTTCGCGCAGCATTGCCAGATCGCGCTGCTCGCCGATCAGCGCCAGGCTGGAGAGCACCACCTCCTTGCCGGCCGCGCGCAGCCGCTCGACCGCTTCGCCCAGCGCCGGCCCGACGAAGGGCTGCCGCTTGGCGCAGACCACCTCGCCCAGATAGACGATGTCCACCGCTGCCTCGTCGGCGATCCGGCAATAGAAGTCGCGCAGCCGGTCCGCCTCCCAGAAACAGAGAACCGGCCCCAGCGAGAGCTTCGCCACCGCACCGCTCATCGCCACCTCTTGTCGTAGGCGCCCACCGTCTCGCGCCCGCCCTCGGTGAGCTCGTGGAGATCGGCGGCGGGCACGGGGCGTCCCTCGGCCACCGCCTCGGCGGCGGCGCGGACGGTGCGGATGACCTTCTCGATATAGGCCCGACCGCGCTGTCGTCCCTCGATCTTGACCGCCCGCACCCCGGCCCGGGCGAGCTCGGAAAGCACCCCGAGCGCGCTCAGGCTGACCGGCTCCTCGAACAGATAGCTGGCATCGCCGCAGGCGAGGAAGCGCCCCTTGCACAGCGTCGGATATCCGGCCGGCTCGTCGGGGGCGAAGCGGTTGACGGTGACCGGTCCCAGCCGGGTCACCAGCATCCCGTCCTCCTCCAAGTACCGGACATCCTCGGCCGGCGAGCAGACCCCGTTCATGTTGGGGGAGCGGCCGGTCACATAGGAGGAGAGCAGGCAGCGCCCCTCGGCCATCACGCACAGCCCGCCCATCACGAAGACCTCGGTCTCGACATCGATCGCCTCGATCAGTGCCCGGATCTCCCGCACCGTGAGCACCCGCGGCAGCACCACCCGGCGGATGCCGGCGAGATCGCGAAACAGGGCGATGGCCTCGGGGTTGCCGGCGGAAGCCTGGACCGAAAGATGCAGGCGGGCGCCCGGATGCCGGTCGCGGGCGTAGCAGGCGAGCCCCAGATCGGCGAGGATCAGGGCATCGGCGCCGAGCCGCAGGGCATCGTCGACGGCGCGGTGCCACAATGCCTGCTCGCCGGCGCGCGGGAAGGTGTTGATGGCCACGAACACCCGCACGCCGTGGGCATGGGCGAAGGCCACCGCGCTTTCCAGCTCCTCGCGCGAGAAATTGAGCCCCGGGAAGTTGCGGGCATTGGTCTGGTCGCGAAAACCGACATAGACACTGTCGGCACCGGCCCGCACCGCCACCCGGAGCGCCGCCGGCGTGCCCGCCGGACAGACCAGTTCCAGCCTTTCCCGCGGCTCCGAATCCACCATGCTCACGGGCCCTCCTCGCGCCGGCCGGCCAGCACCCGCATGAGATCACCACCGCCCTCGGCATAGCGCACCAGGAGCGCCAGCAGATCGCTCTGGAGGCGGCGAGCAGCGGCTGCCAGCACCCGGGCACCGCGGGCGCCGCCACCGGCCAGCAGCTGCAGCAGCGGTGCGAGGGGACCGAAGGCGCCGCCCAGATCCCGGGCCAGGTCGATTTCGGCATCCTCGAGCGCGTTGCGCAGGGCCACCACCACCTCGGTGCGGCCGTCGATCTTCAGGCTGCGCCCGAAAAACAGGGCATCACCATCCACCCGCCCCTCGACGAGATCGATCAGCAGGGCCACCGGACCACGCACCACCGCATCGACCGCACCCTCCTCGAGAAACGGCACCAGACGCATCGCCAGCTCGCCCTCCACCAGCTCGATCACCAGCGTCCCCGGCAGATCGGTGGGAGCGACGGCGAGCGTCACATCCCCCAGCGCACGAAGACGTTCGGTCAGGCCGGGATGACGGGCCAGCAGCGCCGCCCCCAGAAAGTCGAGCGGCAGCGCCGGCAACCGCAGGCCGGAGGCGAATGGTGGCCGGGGCAGAGACAGCGGCATCATGGACGACCTCGAACAGCGCGGAGGGGGAGCCGTCCGCTGCATCGCAGTGACGCAATCGCCGCCCGCCCGCCTTGACCGAGATCAACCCCGGCAGGGGGCGCCGCCTACGGGATCGCGGTGCCCGTCCAGGCCGGCGGATCGCTGGCGGAAAAGGATTCGATATCGGCTTCCTCGACGGGATCGGCGACGGAAGTCGCCGGCTGCCCGCCATCCGCCGCCGGCGGGATCGGCGCACCCTCGAGCAGTGCCAGGGCGATCGGCGAGGCGGAAAGCGTCAGCACCTCGCTCAGGGTTTCGGCGTAGGGGCGGATCGGCGTGGTGCGCACCGGCGCCTCCACCAACTCCCACAGCCAGCCCTGCTGCTCGGCATAGTCGATGGCGCTGTGGGCGTCCGGGAACTCCAGGGTGATCGTGCGGTAGGGATCGGCGCTGCCGCTCCAGCCCATCAGCGGGTCGATCACCGTCCGGCTGCCGGGCTCGAATTCCAGCACCCAGACCCGGTCGAACGCCCTGCCGCCGCGCCCGGCCTGGACCTCGCGCCGGTGGATCCGCGCCACCGGAACCGCGGAGGGAGCGCGAAAGCGGGTTCCCGGCCTGCGGGCCGGCATCTGGGCGATGTTGCGCTGGCTCGCCATCGGCACCTCCTGGCACAGCTCCTGGTCCCGGGGCCGGCAGCCATGGCGGTGTCCGGCCGGCCGGGGCACGTCCCGTGCAACATATGGGGAATCGCCGGGTGGCCACAATGGCCCGGGCACAGCCCGCGAGGGCGAAAGCCACGCCCGCGACCGCATCCTCGCCAGCCACCGGCCGCGGTGCTTTCGGCGAAAGCGCACCCGGCCCCTCAACATGGGCCGCGCAATCCCTATATATGATGCGGGTTTTCTGGCGGCCGAGGAATGCATTGTTCCGTTCGGGCGCGAAAATGCCCTTGATGGTCCCGTTGATCGGACGCGAGGAGATTGCGGCAATGACATCGGATCCGCGGCGCTGGATGTGGGCGGAGGCATGCGAGATGCTGGCCCGCGCCGAGCGGCTGCAGCGCCAGTTCTTCGTACCGGCCGAAGCACGGCCGGAGAGCTCGCAATGGGAGCCCCCGGTCGACATCTTCGAGACCGAGCGCGGCCTGTGGATCACGGTGGCGCTGCCCGGAGTCGATCCCGCGGATCTCGAACTCAGCGTGCATGGCGACACCCTGATCGTCGCCGGAAGGCGGGTGCTGCCCCCGGTGGTGCGCCGGGCCCGGCTGCTGCGCCTCGAAATTCCCCACGGCCGGTTCCTGCGGCGGATCCGACTGCCCGCCGGGCGCTATCTGCTGGCCGGACAGGAATTTCGGAACGGCTGCCTGACAATTGCCCTTGAAAAGATGTGAGGTACGGCGATGGCCGAGGAACAGATCCGACAGCAAGCCGAGACGGGCGGGGGTGCCCTGGCCGAACCGCAGGAGCGGCCGGAGGAGACGGTGCCGCGCCTGCCCGAGGGCACGATCGCCATCCTGCCGCTGCGGAACGCCGTGCTTTTCCCCGGCGTGGTGCTGCCGCTTTCGGTGGGACGGCGCCGCTCGGTGCTGGCGGTGCAGGCGAGCATCGAGGCGGAGCGGCCGATCGGCGTGGTGCTGCAGCGCGATCCCGAGATCGAGGAGCCCGGCGGTGACGGTCTGCACCCGATCGGCACGGTCGCCAACATCCTCCGTTTCGTGACCGCCGGCGAGGGCGCGCATCATGTCATCTGCCAGGGCGTGCGGCGCTTTCGGGTGATCGAGTATGTCGAGGGCTACCCGTTTCTGGCCGCCCGCATCGAGGAAATCGAGACCCGCGAGGAGATCACCCCGGGAATCGAGGCCCGGATGAACGAACTCAAGCGGCTGGCCGGCGAGGCGCTCGAACTCATCCCCCAGGCACCGGCGGAGATCGGCGAGGCCATCCGCAACATCACCTCACCCGGCATGCTCGCCGATTTCGTCGCCTCCTTCATGGATTTCCCGGCCACCGACAAGCAGCGCGTGCTGGAGACCCTGGACGTCGAGACGCGCCTCGATCTGGTGCTGCGCCTGCTCGCCCAGCGGTTGGCCGTGCTGCGCCTGAGCCAGGAGATCGCCGAGGAAACCCGCCAGACCATCGAGAAGGAGAACCGCGAGCGGCTGCTGCGCGAACAGCTCCGGACCATCCGCCGCCAGCTCGGCGAAGAGGGCGAGCGCGAGGCGGAAGTCGAGGAGCTGGAAAAGGCGATCGCCGAGGCCGGCATGCCCAAGGAGGTCGAGGAGCATACCCGAAAGGAGCTCCGTCGGCTCGAGCGGTTGCCCGAGGCGGCTGCCGAATACGGCATGCTCCGAACCTATCTCGAATGGCTGACCGAGCTGCCCTGGTCGAAGCTCGACGAGGAAGTGATCGACATCGCCCGGGCGCGGCAGATCCTGGACGAGGACCATTTCGACCTCGAGAAGGTGAAGACCCGGATCCTCGAATATCTGGCGGTGCGCAAGCTCAACCCCGAGGGCAAGGGGCCCATTCTCTGCCTGGTCGGACCGCCCGGCGTGGGCAAGACCTCGCTGGGGCAGAGCATCGCCCGGGCGACGGGACGCAAGTTCGTGCGCATCAGCCTGGGCGGTGTCCATGACGAGGCCGAGATCCGCGGCCACCGGCGCACTTATATCGGGGCACTTCCGGGCAATATCATCCAGGCGATCCGCAAGGCCGGCACCCGCAACCCGGTGCTGATGCTGGACGAGATCGACAAGTTGAGCGCCAGCTTCCACGGCGATCCGGCCTCGGCCCTGCTCGAGGTGCTCGATCCCGAGCAGAACCACAGTTTCCGGGACAACTATCTGGGCGTCCCCTTCGACCTCTCCAAGGTGCTGTTCATCGCCACCGCCAACATCGCCGACGGCATTCCCGGCCCCCTGCGGGACCGCATGGAGGTGATCGAGCTGCCCGGCTACACCGAGGACGAAAAGCTGGAGATCGCCAAGCGCTACCTGCTGCCGCGCCAGCTCGAGCAGAACGGCCTGAAGCCCGAGCAGTTCGCCATCACCGACGAGGCGATCCGGGCCATCATCCGGCAGTACACGCGGGAAGCCGGCTGCCGCAACCTCGAGCGTCAGCTCGGTGCGGTGATCCGCCGGGCCGCGGTGCAGATCGCCGAGGGCCGGGCCGAGCGGGTCACCGTCGATGCCGGGGATCTGGCCGAGATCCTGGGGCCGCCGAAGTTCGAGGACGAGGTGGCGATGCGCACCTCGGTGCCGGGGGTCGCCACCGGCCTCGCCTGGACGCCCTTCGGCGGCGAGATCCTGTTCATCGAGGCCACCCGCGTGCCGGGCAAGGGCAAT
>CAYYZI010000146.1:0-7012 GCA_964475675.1 uncultured Geminicoccaceae bacterium | reverse complement strand
GCGCCCCCCCGGCTTCGCGCACCTGGTTGACGGCCTTCCTGCCGACATCGGCCATGATCAGGGTCTGATCGTCGACCTTCTCCACCGGCTTCTGCTCCACCGCCTTGAGGATCGAGGCGGCGGGCATCTGGCCGAGCTGGGGGTCGACCGGCCCCAGCACCGAATGCTCGCACATCACGATCTCGTCGGCGGCCAGCGAAATCAGGGTGCCGCCGGACATCGCGTAATGGGGCACGTAGACGGTGCATTTGGCCGGGTGCTGCTTGACCGCCCGGGCGATCTGCAAGGCCGCCAGTACCAGCCCGCCCGGGGTGTGCAGGACGATGTCCAGCGGCACGTCGCGATCGGTCATCTGGATGGCCCGCAGCACCGCCTCGGAATCGTTGACATCGATGTAGCGCATCACCGGAAAGCCGAGGAGACGCATGGTCTCCTGACGGTGCACGAGGAGGATCACCCGCGAATTCCGGTCCTTCTCGATCTGGGCGATCTTGCGGGTGCGCATGGCCTCCAGCATGCGCTGCTGGATCACCGGCTGCAGCGCCGAAATGATGAAGAAGAGCCAGAACAGATCCATGATGGTCATGGGGACTACCTCCAACGGCCGTCGGGCTTGAAACCGAGTCTGCCTTCATCGGCGTAATAGGGACGGTGGCGCTGCTCGCTGCGCTGGATGAAGCGGATGATCGCCCAGCCCACCACGAAGCCGCCGACATGTGCCCACCAGGCGACGCCACCGGCGGCGGCCGGACCGAGCAGGGCGCCGATCCCCTGCATCACCTGGCTGAAGAACCACAGCAGCGCGAAGAAGGCCGCCGGCATCTCGAAGAAGAAGGGGAAGAACAGGATCGGCACCAGCACGATCACCCGGGCGAAGGGAAAGAGCCGCATGTAGGCGCCGATGACGCCGGCGATGGCGCCCGAGGCACCCAGCGCGGGGACCGTCGAATCGGCATTGACCCAGGCATGGGCGATGGACGCACCGAGCCCCGACGCCAGGTAGAAGAGCAGGAACTGGACCTTGCCGAGGCGATCCTCCACCGCCGGGCCGAAGATCCAGAGCGTCCACATGTTGGCGATGATGTGGAACCAGCCGCCATGGAGGAACATGTTGGTGAAGAAAGGCAGGTAGTTCGTCGGATCGAGCCCGTTGCGGATCGCCCATTCGGGATGGAAGTAGCGGGCCGGCACCAGCGCCCACTGGTAGACGAAACCTTCCAGTACCGGCGGCGGTAGCGCGATCTGGAAGAGGAACACCATCGCGTTGACGGCGATCAGACCCCAGACCACGAAGGGCGGATAGCGATGCGGGATGGCGCTCTCGATCGGGAACACGGTCTCGGCCCTTCAAACCCTGCCTGTCCAAAGCCCGAGGCGAGCACCTGTCCAAGACAGCGCCCCGCCGCCCGCATCGGTCCGAACCGGCCCCGAGCGCGCGCGGAAGGCCGTGCTCCCGCACCAGGAGCGCCAGCCTGCAGCCCCGCAGGCCAATGTCAAGATCGGGGTCGGAATGGCGGGCCTCTCAACCGGGCGCCGATGCGGCGATACCCGCCCGTCAGCCGGTCCGGCCGGCCTCGCGCACCCGTTTGGCGGCCTCGGCGATGAGCGCTCGGGTCTCGGCCGCCGATTTGCGCAGCACGGCGCTGATCTCGCCGATCTCGATGCCGTGGCGGTGCATCACCAGCGCCCGACGGGCGGCGGTGGCCACCGCATGCGGTCGGGTCTCGAGGAGGCTGGCGATCTCTTCGGGCGAGGGCGTCTCCTCGGGCATGAAGGGCTCGACGAGAGGCAGATCCTCGGGCTGGAACCAGTCCCAGAAAGCGTCCTCGTCCTCCAGCGGCGGGATCTCGGGATGCTGTTCCCGGGCCGCCTCGGCGACCTCCTGCCGGCGCCGCTCGCGGGCCCGGATATCGTCGAGGATGCGGTAGACGATCGCCAGCAGCCAGGCCTTGAGGCTGGCCTGGGGCGGCCGCCGACGGCGGTTGCGCCAGGCACGCAGCACGGCCTGGGCGACGATGTCCTCGACCGCATAGACCCCTTCGGGAATCTCGCCGAGCTCGACGAAATAGGCCAGCTCGTCGCGGGCCGCGGCGATCAGATCGGCGGCCAGCGGCTCGATCAGCCGGTTGAAGGCCTCCTTGTCACCGTCGAGTACCGCCTGCCATTCGGGCTCGGTCCTCTCTCTGTCGGACATCGGCATCACCCCATATGGCGATCGCCGGCCACGGGCGTTCCGTGACGGTGATCGCAACCCGCGACCCGGTTCAGTTCTTGCCCGTCTCGTGGCGCAGGAACAGCTCCCACACCGCATAGATAGTGACGGCGAGGACGATGTAGAACCAGCTCCCCAGCGGTTCGTACCAGAATTCGAAGCCCATCCAGCCGACCAGCGCCGCCAGGATCAGCAGCCGCCGCCACAGCGGCCGCAGCCAGGGGTGAAGTCCCTGCGGCATGCCGGGATCGCGCGTCCGGTCGCTCACGCCGCCCGGTCGAGGGCGCCGAGGGTATCCTCGAGGGCTGCGGCGAGGCGGTCGAAGAGCTGGTCGATCTCGGGCTCGCTGATGATCAGCGGCGGGCAGATGCCGACCACATCGCCGGGCAGCGGCCGCAGCAGCAGACCCCGTGCGGCGCAGTTCTCGACCACCCGGGCGGCGAGCTTGAGGGCCGGGTCGTACTGCTCCCGCGTCGTCTTGTCGCGCACCAGCTCGAGCCCGCCGATCAGCCCGACGCCGCGCGCCTCGCCCACCAGCGGATGCTCCTCGAGTGCCTTCAGCCGGGCGAGGAAACGCTCCGAGACGCGGCGCACATGCGCAAAGGTGCCGTCCTGCTCGTAGATCTCCAAGGTCCTGAGCGCCACCGCCGCCGGCACCGGATGCCCGCCATAGGTGTAGCCCATGCCCAGCACGCCGAGCCTGTCCGACTGCTCGGCGATCACCTCGAACACCGCATCGGTCATCAGCAGGGCGGCGATGGGCTGGTATCCGGAACTGAGCTGCTTGGCGCAGGTCACCATGTCCGGGCGGATGCCGTAGGTGTCCGAGCCCCAGGGATTGCCGGTGCGGCCGAAGCCGCAGATCACCTCGTCGGCGATCATCAGAATGTCGTGGCGCTGCAGGATCGGCTGGATCTTGTGGAAATAGTCGGCCGGCGGAACGATCACCCCGCCGGCGCCCATCACCGGCTCGGCGATGAAGGCGGCGACCGTCTCCGGCCCCACCGCGTTGATCAGCGTCTCCAGCTCATAGGCGAGGCGGTCGGTGAAGGCCTCCTCGCTCTCTCCCGGCAGCCCCTCGCGGTAGTGGGTAGGCGGAGTGACATGCAGGAAGCGGTCGCGCATGGGCAGATCGAAGCCGGCCCGGGCATAGGCGAGGCCGGTCAGATGGCCGGCGGTGACGGTCACCCCGTGATAGCCGCGGCGGCGGGCGATCACCCGCTTCTTCTCGGGCCTGCCGCGGGCATTGTTGTAGTACCAGGCGAGCTTGATGGCGGTATCCACCGCCTCCGATCCGGAATTGACGAAGAAGGCCCGGCTGATCTCGCCGGGTGCCATGGCAACGAGCTTCTCGGCCAGCAGGATGACCGGTTCGCTGGAGCGATGGGCGAAGGTGTGGGTATAGGCGATCTTCTCCATCTGCTGGCGCGCCGCATCGATCAGGCGCTGCTCGCCGAAGCCCAGCGACACGCACCACAGGCCGGCCAGCCCCTCGATGTATTCGCGGCCCTCGGCATCCCTGACCCAGATGCCGTGCCCCTCGGTGATCACCAGCGGCCCCTTGGTCTCGTGGGCGCGCAGGTTGGTGTAGGGATGAACGACGTGGGCGATGTCACGCGCTTCGAGCGAGTTGGCGGTGGTCATGTCTGCTGTCCCCGGGACGTGGCGATGGCGGGTGCCCGGCGGCGGCCGTCCGGCACTCGGGTCGGCCGGCACTCTATCAGCGGGACCGGGGCTCGGCAAACGCTCGAAGCGGCTTGCCGATGCCGCCGCGCTGCCTAGTTCTGGGGCTGCCAGGCGAACGGAGAGCCCATGACCATGGAGACGGGAACGCCGCCCCCCGCCCGCTCGCGGCCAGCCGCGGCGGCAGAAGACCATCCGCCGCTTCCGCCCGAGCGGATCGGCGTGGTGCTGCTCAATCTGGGCACACCCGACGCCACCGATTACTGGTCGATGCGCCGCTATCTCCACGAGTTCCTGTCCGATCGTCGGGTCATCGACTATTCGCCGCTGTTCTGGCAGCCGCTCCTGCAGCTCGTGATCCTGAGCAGGCGCCCCTTCACCTCGGGGCGGGCCTACCGGAAGATCTGGAACCGCGAGCGCGACGAGAGCCCGCTCAAGACCATCACCCGCAGCCAGGCGGAGAAGCTGGCCCAACGTCTGCGGCAGGAGCATCCCGAAATCCGCGTCGACTGGGCGATGCGCTACGGCAACCCTTCCATCACCTCGGTGCTGGAGCGGCTGGTCGCCGAGGGCTGCCGGCGGCTGCTGCTGATGGCCCTCTATCCGCAATATGCCGCCCCCAGCACGGCCACCGCCTACGACAAGGCGTTCGAGGCGCTGCAGCGGATGAAGTGGCAGCCGGCGCTGCGCACCATGCCATCCTATCACGACCATCCGGCCTACATCGCGGCGATCGCCGACAGCATCCGGGAGCATCTGGCGGGGCTCGATTTCGAGCCGCAGCGGCTGATCATGTCCTTTCACGGCATGCCCGAGCGCTGCCGCGCGGAGGGCGATCCCTATGCCTGCCAGTGCCACAAGACGGCGCGGCTGGTGCGCGAGGCACTGGGCTGGCCCGAAGAGCGGCTGATGGTCTGCTTCCAGAGCCGCTTCGGCTCGGAGGAATGGCTCAAGCCCTATCTCGACGAGACCCTGGAGCGGCTGCCGAAGGAAGGCATCACCCGCATCGCGACGATTTCGCCGGCGTTCGCCGCCGACTGTCTGGAAACCCTGGAGGAGATCGCGGTCGAGGGGCGTCGCAGCTTTCTCGAGGCCGGTGGCGAGAAGTTCACCTACATTCCCTGCCTCAACGACAGCGACCGCCATCTCGCCCTGCTGGAGAGCCTCGCCCGCCGCGAACTTGCGGGCTGGATCTAGAGGGTCAGAAGGGCTCGACCCAGGGGCGGACCACCAGCTCGTCGCTCCAGGCGGAGCGGTGCTGGGTGGCCAGATGCCAGTATGTGGCGGCGATGGCCGCGGGGTCGAGCATCGAATCCGGCCGCTCGGGCGGCTCTGGACGGTCTGCGCTGCGGATCTGGCCGTCGATCACCACATGGGCCACATGCACCCCCCTGGGATGGAGCTCGCGGGCCATGCTCTGGGCGAGACCGCGCAGGGCGAACTTGCCCATGGCGAAGGGGGCCGAGCCGGCATAGCCCTTGAGGCTGGCCGAGGCGCCGGTGAACAGGATGCAGCCCCGGCCCCGGGCGACCATCCGCCCTGCCGCCTGCTGCCCCACCAGAAAGCCGCCGAAGGCGGTGATCCGCAGCGCCTCCAGAACCTCCTCCCGGTCCAGTTCGGTGATCGCACCTCGCAGCCGCCGGCCGGGATTGTAGACGCAGATGTCGAGCCGCCCCAGATGGCGGTCGACGGCGGCGAACAGCGCCTCCACCAGGCGCGGATCGGCGGCATCGCAGGTCACCGCCTCGGCGCCGGTCTCGCCGCACAGTTCCTCGAGCTTGACGGTATCGCGGGCGGCCAGCACCAGACGCAGCCCCCGTGCCGCGAAATGGCGTGCGAGCGCGGCGCTGAGCCCGGCGCCGACACCGACGATCAGTGCCGTTTCTGGAGCATTGGAAGCTGGCATTCCGACCTCCCCGGCAGCCGGCCGGCATCGCCGATGCCGGTCCGGTACGCGTCACCGAGCATAATACGCCGCCGGCGCCCGGACCACAGGCGGGTTGCGGGGCGAGCGGTACCTGCGACGGCATTGCCCTCGAACCCTCCCGTCGCTTCCGGTAAGAACAGGGGTGCAGCGTAGATCGGACCGTGCCGCAGATGCCCCTGACCCTTCTCGATGCGAAGATCGAATCCGGCGAGCTGGCCTTCGATGCTGCCCAGCGCAGCGCCGCACACCGTCTCAGCCGGCTGGCCCAGGAGCTGGAGAGCTACCGCCCGCCCGCACCGACCGCCGGCACCGGCCTGCTGCGGCGGCTCCTGGGGTCGCGCCCGGCGGACCGTCCGGTGCCGCGGGGGATCTACATGCACGGGCCGGTGGGGCGCGGCAAATCGATGCTGATGGATCTCTTCTTCGATGCCGCGCCGGTGGCCGCCAAGCGCCGCGTGCACTTCCACGAGTTCATGCTGGAGGTGCATGCGAGGCGGCGGCAGTTGCGCCGGGAGACCGGCGATTCGACGCAGCGCATCGCCGCCCAGCTCGCCCGCCGGCATTGGCTGCTCTGCTTCGACGAGTTCGCCGTCCAGGACATCGCCGATGCGATGATCCTCGGCCGCCTGTTCGGCGCACTGCTGGAAATGGGGGTGATCATCGTCGCCACCTCCAACTTCGCCCCGGAGAGACTTTACGAAGGCGGCCTCAACCGCGAGCTGTTCCTGCCCTTCATCGATCTCCTGCGCGCCCGCATGGACGTGCTGGCGCTCGACGGCCCGATCGACCACCGCCGCCGCATGGGCCTCGAGCTGCCGGTCTATCTGCAGCCGGTGAATGCAGCCAGCCGCGAGCGGCTGGCGGAGATCTTCGCCAGCCTGGCGGCCGGCCAGCCGGGCTGCCCGGAGGTGATCGAAATCGGCGGCCGGCGTCTGGAGGTGCCGCATGCCGCAGGCCGGGTGGCCTGGCTGACCTTCGCCGATCTCTGCGGAACGGCACGCGGGGCCGCCGACTATCTGGCGCTCACCGCCCGCTACCGCGCCCTCATCCTCGAGGGGGTGCCGCGCTTCGGCTCCGAGCGGGCCAGCGAGGCGCGCCGCTTCATGACCCTGGTGGACGCCGCCTACGAGCGCCACACCCTGCTGGTGATCGCCGCCGAAGCGCCGCCCGACCAGCTCGAACCGCCGCCC
>CAYYZI010000145.1:0-7026 GCA_964475675.1 uncultured Geminicoccaceae bacterium | reverse complement strand
ATTTCGTCTTCTGGTCGATCCTGCTCCAGGTGCTGGTGGGTTTTGCCCTGGCCTGGCTCATCAACCGCCGCTTCCGGGGCCACGCCTTCTGGACCACCCTGATCGTCATTCCGATGATGCTGTCGCCGGCGGTGGTGGGGGTGTTCTGGACCTATCTGTTCCAGCCCCAGGCCGGGATCTTCAACTACATCATCAACTTCTTCTACGACTTCGGCGATTTCACCATGATCGGGGATCCCGATCTCGCCCCCTGGACGATCGTCCTCGTCGACACCTGGATGTGGGCACCCTTCGTCATGCTGATCTGCCTCGCCGGGCTGCGGGCCATTCCCGACTATCTCTACGAGGCGGCGGAAGTGGATGGGGCCTCCTCCTGGCGACAGTTCTGGACCATCACCCTGCCGCTGGTGCTGCCGTTTCTGATGCTGGCCGTGCTGTTCCGCGGCATCGAGAACTTCAAGATGTTCGACATGGTGGTCGAACTGACCTCCGGCGGCCCCGGCTCGGCCACCGAGCTGGCCTCCATCTATCTCAAGCGCGAGGCCTTCGAGAAGTGGCGCACCGGCTTCAGCGCCGCCCTCGCCGTGGTGCTGTTCGTCACCGTGTTCGGGGTCGCCAACATCTACGTCAAGGTGCTCAATCGGGTGAAGGAACGATGAGCGGGGCGGACCAGGCACGCAGCATCGTCGAGCCCTCGCCGTTCAGCCGCCGGCTGGCGGCGATGGTGATCGTGCTCTATGCCGTGATCTCCTCGATTCCGCTGGCCTGGATCGTGGCCACCAGCTTCAAGACGCCCAGCGACGCCATCGCCTATCCGCCCAAGGTGGTGTTCACGCCCTCCCTCGAGGGCTATGTCAATCTGTTCACCGCCCGCACCCGCCAGACGCCGGAGTATCTGGCCAGCCTGCCGCCGCCCGAGACCTGGTACGAGGCGCTGGTGCGCAAGCGCAACATGGTGATCACCGGCCCCTCACGCTTCGCCGGACGCTACGCCAACTCCCTGATCATCGGCTTCGGCTCGACCTTCTTCGCGGTGTTCCTCGGCACGCTCGCGGCCTACGCCTTCTCCCGCTTCCGGGTGCCCCTCGAGGAAGACCTGCTGTTCTTCATCCTCTCGACCCGCATGTTCCCGCCCATCGCCGTCGCCATCCCCGTCTATCTGATGTACCGGAAGCTCGGTCTGACCGACACCCAGCTCGGCATGATCATCCTCTATACCGCGGTCAATCTCAGCCTGTCGGTCTGGCTTCTGAAGGGGTTCATGGACGAGATTCCGAAGGAGTACGAGGAAGCGGCGATGGTCGACGGCTACACCCGCCTGCAGGCCTTCCGGAAGGTGGTGCTGCCGCAGGCCGCCGCCGGCATCGCCGCCACCGCCATCTTCTGTCTCATCTTCGCCTGGAACGAATATGCCTTCGCGCTGCTGCTCACCAGCGGCCTCGCCCAGACCGCACCACCCTTCATTCCCAACATCATCGGTGAGGGCGGGCTGGACTGGCCGGCGGTGGCCGCCGGCACCACCCTCTTTCTGCTGCCGGTGATGATCTTCACCATCCTACTGCGCAAGCATCTGCTGCGCGGCATCACCTTCGGAGCGCTGCGGCGATGAGCGGACCACGCCGCAGAGGTCGCCGGCGCCGCTGGCTGCGGCGCGATCCGATGGAGAATCTCGCCTCGGTGGTGATCGGCATCGGCGTCTTCATGCTCATGCAGCCCTACGCCATCGAGATCTACGGCTGGAGCTTTCTCGTCATTCTCGCCGGCACCCTCGGCTTCGTGGTGGCCAGCCATCTGCCGCGCGGCGAGGAAGAGACATGACCGAAATCCGCCTCGAGGGCATTTCCAAACGTTTTGCCGCGTTCCTCGCGGTGGACGCGCTCGATCTCACCATCCCCGACGGCGCCTTCTTCGTGCTGCTGGGGCCCTCGGGATGCGGCAAGACGACGACACTGCGCCTCATCGCCGGGCTGGAGATGCCCTCCGAGGGGCGCGTCCTGCTCGATGGCGAGGACGTTACCCACCTGCGCGCCGGCAGGCGGGACATCGCCTTCGTCTTTCAGCTCTTCGCCCTCTACCGGCACATGAACGTGCGCCGCAACATCGCATATCCGTTGCGCTCGCGCGGCGTGCCGCGGGCCGAGGTCAAGCGGCGTGTGGAGGAGGTGGCGCGCATGCTCCGGATCGAGCATCTGCTCGATGCCCGCATCAGCCGGCTCTCCGGTGGCGATCGCCAGCGGGTGGCGCTGGCCCGGGCGGTGGTCCGACGGCCGCGGGCCTTTCTCATGGACGAGCCGCTGGGCACCCTGGATGCCGAGTTCCGCGAATTGATGTGCGAGGAGCTCAGGGGCCTGCACGACCGCATCGGTGCCACCACCGTCTATGTCACCCACGACCAGATCGAGGCCATGCGCATGGCCGATCTGATCGCGGTGATGCACCGTGGCCGCATCGAGCAGCTCGGCTCGCCGCAGGAGCTCTACCATCACCCGCGTTCCACCTTCGTCGCCCGCTTCATCGGCAGCCCGGCAATGAACCTGCTCTCCTGCGTCGTCGACGGCGGGCGGGGCGCGCCGGTCCCGGTCCTGGCGGGAGTGCGTCTCGAGGATCTGCCGGCGCCCGCGGCCGCCGCGGAAGCGACGCTCGGGATCCGGCCGGAGCATGTGCGGATCGACGAGGGTTCGCCATTGCGGGGCGAAGTGGTGGCCGTCGAATATCTGGGCGCACGCCAGGTGGTGACCCTCGCGGGGCCCTTCGGCGCCCTCAAGCTGCGTGCTCCCAACACCCTGCGCCTTTCCTTCGGGGACCGTCTGGGCGTTTCCTTCGACCCCGCCTCCGTGCTCTGGTTCGACGGCGCCGGGCGATCGCTGGAGACGGTCCGCAGCCGGGAGGCGGCGCGTGGCTGAGCTGCGACTGGAGCATGTCTCCAAGAGCTTCGGGGCGATCCGCGCCGTCCGCGACCTCGACCTCACCCTCGCCGATGGCGAGTTCCTGGTGCTGCTGGGACCGACCGGGGCGGGGAAGACCACCACGCTGCGGCTCGCCGCCGGGCTGGAGAGGCCCGATTCGGGCCGTGTCTGCATCGCCGGCGAGGATGTCACCGACCGACCGCCGGCGGCGCGCGACATCGCTTTCGTGTTCCAGACCTTCTCGCTGTATCCGCATCTCGACGTCCGCGACAATCTGGCCTTTCCTTTGCGGGCCCCGGTCCGACGCCTCGGCGAGCAGGAGATCCGAAAAAGGGTCGAAGAGGTGGCCGAAATGCTGGGCATCGCCGGCAAGCTCGCCAACCGGGCGACGCAGCTCTCCGGCGGCGAGATGCAGCGCGTGGCCATCGGCCGGGCGCTGGTGCGTGAGCCGCGGCTCTTCCTGATGGACGAACCGCTCTCCTCTCTGGACGCGAAGCTGCGCGAGAATCTGCGCATCGAGCTCAAGCGCATCCAGCGCGATCTCGGCGCCACCATTCTCTACGTCACCCACGACCAGATCGAGGCCACCACCATGGCCGACCGCATCGGTGTGCTGGAGGCGGGCGAACTGCTGCAGCTCGCACCGCCCCGGGAGGTCTACGACCGTCCGGCGGAGGTGCGGGTGGCGCGAAGACTGGGCTCGCCGGCCATCAATCTGCTGGCGGCGGAGCGGGCGCCGGAACTGGTGCCGAGACCGGGGGTGGCGCGGATCGGCATCCGGCCCGAGGATATCGCCCTCGGCCAGGGCGGTTTCGAGGCTCGGGTGCGCCAGGTCGAGCCGCTGGGTGCGGATACGGTGGTGCTGCTCGAGTTCCGCGAGACGCGGCTGCACGCGCTGAGCTCCGGGCGCAACGGTCTGCAGAGCGGCCAGCAGGTGGCCTTCGATCTCGCCCGCGACCGTCTCCTGTTCTTCGATGGGCAAGGGCGTCTTCTCGATGCGACGGACACGGGATGAAACATGACGACGGATCTCGTACGGGACCTGATCGAGCACACGACGGCGCGGATCGTCGCCCATGCCGAGGAGCTCACGGCGCTCGACCGGGCGATCGGCGACGGCGATCACGGCATCAACATGCAACGCGGTTTCGAGGCCCTGCGCGACGAGGTGGACAGGCTCGCGGCACTCGATCTCGCCGCGGCGCTGCAGCAGGCCGGCATGACCCTGGTGAAGACGGTGGGCGGTGCCTCCGGGCCGCTCTACGGCAGCCTGCTCATGGGCATGGCGAAGGCGGCCAAGCAGGGCGCCGGCCCCTCCGCCCAGCTCGGCGAGGGGGTCGCCATGGTCATGCGTCGGGGCAAGGCCGATCGCGGCTGCAAGACCATGCTGGATGTGCTGATTCCGGTGCAGGAATGCCTGAGCGAGGCGGCCGATGCGCCGCTGCCGGAGCTGCTGCGGCGCCTGCGCAAAACCGCGGATGGCGCCTTGGAGGCGACCCGCGACATGGTGGCGACCCGTGGGCGGGCTTCGTTTCTGGGCGAGCGTTCGCGTGGTCATCTCGATCCCGGCGCGGCCTCGAGCCGGCTTCTGGTCCACGCCGTCTGTGATGTGCTGGAGAAGCGGTCGTGAGCGGCACCGTCGGCATCGTCATCGTCTCCCACTCGCCGAAGGTGGCCGAAGGGGCGGCCGAGATGGCCCGCCAGATGGTCGGCGATACGGTGCCGCTCGCCCATTGCGGGGGCGATCCGGCGGGCCGGCTCGGCACCGATCCCGCGCGCATCCGCGAGGCCATCGAGAGCGTGTGGAGCGAGGCGGGGGTGGCGGTGTTCGTCGATCTGGGCGGCGCCGAGATGAACAGCGAAATGGCGATCGAGATGCTGGAAGAGCCGCGGCGCGGACGGGTGCGGATCTGCAACGCGCCGCTCGTCGAAGGTGCCGTGGTGGCTGCGGCGGAGGCCTCCTCGGGCTCGGATCTCGATGCCGTCTGCGCGGTGGCGGAGGACTTCAGCCCGTGAGCACCGCCCGCGCCACCGTGGCGTTGACCGCACCGGTCGGGCTGCACGCCCGTCCCGCCGTCAAGCTCACGCGCCTCGCCAAGCGCTTTCCGGCACGGGTCCGCTTGCGGCACCTGCCCGACGGCCAGCCGGTGGATGCCAAGAGCATCGTCCGGGTGATGGGGCTCAAGCTCAGGACCGGGGCGGTGCTCGAATTCGAGGCCGAGGGGGAGGGCGCGCGGGAGGCGGTGGAAGCCCTCTGCGCGCTGGTGGCGGCGAATTTCGAGGATGCCGGGCATGGCTGAGCGGCGCCATGTCGGGCGGCCGGCTTCCCCGGGCATCGCCCTCGGGCCGCTGGTGGTGTGGCGGCCGAGCGGGCCTTCGCCCGCCGGGACGGGCGGTGGCGGAGAAGCGGAACGGGAGCGGTTCGAGGCGGCCTGTCTTTCCGCCCGGGACGAACTCGCCGGCCTCGCCGATCGCGATGGCGCACTGGCCGCCGAGATCCTCGATTTCCAGCGGGAATTCCTGACCGATCCGGAATTCCTGGACGGCGTGCGGGAAGCCCTGCAGCGGGGACGGTCGGCGGCGGCCGCGGTTCGCGAGGTGCTGGAGGAACATATCACCCTGTTTCGCGGCGAAGAGGACGACTATTTCCGCGCCCGCACCGAGGATCTGGTCGATCTGCGCGACCGTCTGCTGGCGCTTCTGGAGGGAGCCGGCAGCACGCTGCCGGGCCTGCCCGAGGGGGCGATCCTGCTCGCTCCCGAACTCACCCCCTCGCGTTTCCTGGCCCTCGATCGAAGGACCTTGGGGGGCATCGCCCTTGAGGGCGGCAGTGCCTCCGGCCACATGGCCATGCTCGCCCGCGCACGCGGAGTGCCGCTGGTGGTCGGTCTCGGGGAACTGCCGGGCGCCGCCGGCGAGGCGGCTCTCGATGGCGAAGAGGGCCTGCTCGTCCTCGACCCGACGCCGCAGACCCGCGCCCGCTTCGCGCGTCGCCGCCGGGCGCTCGAGGAGGAAACGCGGGCACTGCACGGCCATGCCGGGGGGCCGTTCCGCACCGCAGCCGGCGAGCGGGTGGAGATCCGCATCAATGTCGACGATCCCTCGGCACTGGAGGAGGCGACGATCGCCGCTTGCGAGGGGGCCGGTCTGGTGCGCACCGAGTTCCTCTTCTTCGGCCGGTCGGAGCCGCCGGACGAGGAGCGGCAGTACCGCGCCTATCGCGATCTGCTGGCGCGATTCGCCGGCAAGCCGGTGCGGTTCCGCACGCTCGATGTGGGCGGCGACAAGCCGCTTCCCGGGATCACCGCCGAGGAGGCCAACCCGTTCCTGGGATTGCGGGGCATCCGCCTGAGCCTCGCCCGGCCCGAGCTGCTCGAAACGCAGCTCCGGGCGCTCTTGCGAGCGGCCTGTCATGGTCCGCTCGAGATCATGCTGCCGATGGTGACCCTGCCGGAAGAGCTCGACGAGGTGCGGGTGATGCTCCTGCGCCTGCGCGAGGCGTTGGCCGCCGAGGGCGTGTCCCCGCCGCTGCCGCCGCTCGGCATGATGGTCGAGGTGCCGGCCGCGGCCCTCACCCTGGAGCGCTTCGACGCCGATTTCTTCTCCATCGGCAGCAACGATCTCGTGCAGTACCTGCTGGCCGCCGCCCGCGACGGGGCCGGCCCGGTGGCCGCGCTGTTCGATCCGCTTCACCCGGCCGTGCTGCGTCTCATCGGCGAGGTCGTGGAAGTGGGCAGGGCGCGCGGCATTCCGGTCAGCCTGTGCGGCGAGATGGCGGGCGATCCCGTCGCTCTCGGAAGGCTGCTGGAGCTGGGGCTGCGATCGATCTCGGTGGCGCCTTCCGCCCTCGGCCGGGCGGCCGCGACCGTTCGCCGTTTCGGGGGCTGAGATGGGGCCGCGCATCCGCGATGGGCGACGTGCGGCGATCGCCGCCTACAAGGGGCTGCTGCGGGATTGCATCGACCGCCGCCCCTCGGGGCTGCGAGGGCGCTTGGCGCGGGCACTCGGCAAGCACAAGAGCTTCGTCTCGCAGATCACCAACCCGACCTATGACGTGCCGATCCCGGCCGGCGACCTGCCGATCATCTTCGAGGTCTGCCATCTCACCCCCGAGGAGCGG
>CAYYZI010000144.1:0-7081 GCA_964475675.1 uncultured Geminicoccaceae bacterium | reverse complement strand
CCCACAATCTCGCGGTGGTACGCTACGTGGCCCAGACCATCGGCGTCATGTGCCACGGTCTGCTGGTCGAGCTGGCCCCGGCCGACACCCTCTTCGCCGATGCCCGGCACCCCTACACGCGCACGCTGCTGGCCGCGATCCCGGAGCCGGATCCCGATCACCCGCTGGACTTTTCCCGGGTGTTGGCCGAACGTGCCTCCGATCCGGCGGCATGGCCGGCCCCCTACGGATTGTGTTCGGGCCCGGGGCGGATGGTGGCTGTCGGCAAGAACCATTTGGTGCGGATGGAAGACCGGGGAGAGAGGGGATGAAGATCGGGCGCGCGCTTTGCGGCATGCTGGCGGCGGCATGGATCCTGGGACCGCAGGCGGCGGGCGCGGCCCCGCCCGACAAGCCCCTGGTGCTCACCGACATTCCCGAGATCGGCCTGCCCGGCGGCAGGCTGCGCATGCTGGTGAGCCGCACCAAGGACAGCCGCCTGCTCTATGTCTACGGTCATGCGCGGCTGGTGAACTACGCGCCCGATCTCACCATGTTCGCCGACATCCTCCAGGATTACACGGTCGAGGACGGGCGCATCTTCACCTTCCACCTCCGTCCCGGCCATCGCTGGTCGGACGGCGAGCCCTTCACCACCGAGGATTTCCGCTTCTGGTGGGAGGACATCGCCCTCAACGAGGAGCTGTCGCCCACCGGCCCGCCCATCCAGATGGTGATCGACGACGAGCTGCCGAAGGTCGAGATCCTCGACCCCCTCACCATCCGCTACAGCTGGTCCAAGCCCAATCCCTTCTTCCTGCCGAAGATCGCTGCCGCCTCGCCGATCTTCATCTATGCCCCGGCCCACTATCTCAAGCAGTTCCACAAGAAATACGTGGACCCCGACCAGCTCGCGAAACTGGTCGCCGAGGATAATGCCCGGGACTGGGTCCAGCTCTTTCTGCGCCGCGGGCGGATGAACAAGTTCAACAACCCCGACCTGCCGACATTGCAGCCCTGGATGCTGACCACACGGCCACCGGCCGAACGGATCATCGCCGTACGCAACCCCTATTTCCACCGGGTCGACACCCGCGGCCAGCAGCTTCCCTACATCGACCGGGTGATTCTCGAGGTGGTCGACAAGAAGCTCATCCCCATCAAGACCGGCGCCGGCGAGACCGATCTCCAGGCGCGCGGACTGGCCTTCAAGGACTACACCTTCCTCAAGGAAAGCGAGCCGCGTTCGGGACTGCGCACCCTGCTCTGGCGCGAGGCGCGGGGCGCCCATTTCGCCCTCTATCCCAACCTCAACGCCGCCGATCCCGTCTGGCAGAAGGTCTTCCGCGACCGCCGCTTCCGCCTCGCCCTGTCGCTGTCGGTGAACCGCGATGCGATCAACCAGTATTTCTATTTCGGCCTCGCCACCCCGGCCAACAACACCATCCTTCCCGACAGCCCGCTCTATCGCCCGGAGATCGGCGAAGCCTGCCTCGGCTACGACATCGCCCGGGCCAACGCGCTGCTCGACGAGATGGGCCTCGACAGGCGGGGCACGGACGGCACCCGCCTGCTGCCCGACGGACGGCCGCTCGAGCTGATCGTCGAGACCGCCGGCGAGAGCACCGAGCAGACCGACATTCTCGAGCTGCTGCGTGACGACTGGGCCAAGATCGGCTTCCGCATCCACAGCAAGCCCAGCGAGCGCGAGGTGCTGCGCAACCGGATCTTCTCCGGCGAGGCGCTGATGACCATCTGGTACGGCATCGAGAACGGCGTGCCGACCGCCGATATGAGCCCCTCCGAGTTCGCCCCGACCAGCCAGTACGACCAGCCGCAATGGCCGAAATGGGGCCAGTACTACGAGACCAAGGGCAAGGCCGGGGAACCACCGGCCCTGCCCGAGGCACAGCGTCTGCTCGAGCTCTTCAACGCCTGGCGCCTGGCCCGCAGCACCGACGAGCGGCGATCCATCTGGGAGGAGATGCTGACCATCTACTCGGGCCAGT
Source organism: uncultured Geminicoccaceae bacterium (assembly GCA_964475675.1). Taxonomy (GTDB): domain Bacteria; phylum Pseudomonadota; class Alphaproteobacteria; order Geminicoccales; family Geminicoccaceae; genus JALSRW01. Next base: position 5,093 of record CAYYZI010000144.1, on the reverse strand, counting down.
GCTACACCATCGGCCTGGTGGCCAACGTCCTGCAGCCGGTGGCGGCCAGAAAGACGCTGCGCAACATTCCCGATGACGCCATCTACAACTGGGAACCGCACGCCCAGCTCGGCGTCTACCGGCCGGATACCTTCTTCTACGCACCGGAGTGACGGCAACCGTCAGCGCCTCTCGGCCCAGAGGCTCGATTCGGGCACTTCGGGGCCGAGCGCGACGGCGGCCAGCGGCCCTTCGGCGATCCATCCGGGATGCCGGCTCGCCACCCAGTGGCTCGCGAACAGCGGGTCCAGCCCGCCGGTCAGCAGCCAGGCGGCAACCAAGAGCTGCTCGTTGTAGCCGCGCCAGGCCCAGGTCTCGGGATAGGGATCGGGCAGGAACACGTCGTGGATGTGGACCACGACGCCGGGGCGAAGCGCCGGCAGGATGCGGTTCATGATGCGGTCGACATCGCTTCCGGGCATGGCGATGTGGCTGGAATCGACGAACAGGATGTCGCCCGCCTCGAGGCCGGCGAACAGCGCTTCCTCCACCTGCTCGAGACGTCGGGCGCGATGCTCGACGGGCAGCCCTTCGAGCTTCGCCCGCGGCGACGGATCGATGCAGAGCAGACGGCAATCGATGCCGCCATCGCGGATCGCCCGGGCCATGAAGCGGCTGGAGTGCCCCGAGCCGATCTCGATGATCCGCGCCGGCCGCAGCCTGCGCACGAACAGATAGGCCATGGCCCCGTCGAGCCGGGGAAACCAGTCCTGCTCGAAGCGCGGTGCCGGCGGCGGCCCGCCGAACCGGGAAAGGTCCGCGGCCAGATCGGCCAGGTCGCGCATGCGTTCGCGGAACCGCTGCTCGCGCGCGGCCAGCAGCCGGGCCACCGCCGGATAGTCGCAGGGCGTCACCTCTGCCGCGTGACGATAGGGAATGAAGAAACCGCGTCGGTCGCCGGCACCGCAGCCTGGCGCGTCCCGATCCGCAGCGTCGCTCACGGCTTCAGGACCAAGCCCTCGCGCGCCACCACCGAGCCGGCGCGCTGATGCTCCATCTCCAGGGCGATCTGGTCGAGGGTCGCGTCATCGTGATCGGGGTCGTGATGGAAGGCGACGAAGCGGCCGGCGCTGGCCGCCTCGCAGAGGCGGATCCCCTCCTGCCAGGTGGAATGTCCCCAGCCCCGGTATTTGGGATATTCCTGGTCGGTGTAGGTCGCGTCATAGATGACGATGTCGGCACCGTCGATGAACGCCAGCACGTTGGCGTCCAGCCGCCCTTCGCGATGCTCGGTGTCGGTCACGTAGCAGACCACCCGTCCGGCGAATTCCACCCGATACGCAGTGGCGCCTCCCGGATGGTTGAGCGGCGTGGTGCGGATCCGCACCCCGTCGACCGGCTCGAGGGTGGCGCCGGCGTCGAAATCGTGAAAGGCAATGCAGGCATGCATGATGTCCAGCGGCACCGGGAAGTAGGGCGGCTGCATCAGGGCACCGAGCACATCCTTGATGCGCAGGCCCTGGCGCAGCAGATGGCCGCACCAGAATTCGAAACAGTTGTGCTCGACATAGGCCGGGCGAAAGAAAGGCAGGCCGTTGATGTGATCGGCATGGGTATGGGTGAGGAAGATATGGGCGCGGTTGAGGATGCCGTTGCGCTCCCATTCCCGGCCCAGCATGCGAAGGCCGGTGCCGGCATCGAAGATCAGCCGGTTGCGCCCGCAGCGCATTTCCACGCAGGAGGTGTTGCCGCCGTAGCGTACGGTCTCGGGACCGGGACAGGGCACGGTGCCGCGCACCCCCCAGAAGCGAACCCAGAACTCCTCTTCCGCCGCCATCGCCTGCTGCCCGTGTTCAGGACCGGCGGCGACGATACAGGAAATAACGCCCCGGCTGAATAGCCGGCGGTGGAGGCAGCGGCTCGAGCGGGGCGGCGGACAGCTCCTGATCGCTGACCACCATGCCACCCGCTACCACCAGTGGCGGCAGCTCGCCCGCCAGCCAGGCGGCCAGGCGGGCATTGCGCGCTGCATCGCCGGTGCCGAGATCGGCATGCACCAGGGCCGCCGGAGCGGGCAGCCAGCGCCCTGCCCGCGGCAAGGTGTCCGCGAGATCGCCGGTGATCAGATGGTGCGCATCCGGCCAGCAGGCCGGATGGGGCCTGGGATCCCGTTCGAACACGAAGATCTCCCGATCGGGCAGCCTTTCCCGCAGATGATCGAAGGTGCGGCCGTTGCCGAGGCCGAGCTCGAGCACCGGGCCGGGCAGCCCGGCGATCGCCGCGCAGGCGAGATCGAGGCAGGCCCGCTGCGCCTCGAGGCGCCGGATGAAACTGTCGAGACGGCTCATGCCTCTCCCCTGCCGGACACTGCGCGCTCTTTACACCCGCTGCCGCCTTCCGCAAAAGGCGAACACCAGCCGGGAGATCACGCGATGGACGAGGCGGAGCGTGCACACCGCCGATTGGCCCGGGCTACCGGCCCGTTCCAGCAGCTCGTCGGCTACCGCTCCTATCTCGAGCCCGATCTCGGCGTGCGGGTCGAGCTGGATATCGGCGAGCAGCATCTCTCCCAGTACGGCATCGGCCATGGCGGCGTCACCCTGACCCTGCTCGATACCGCCGGCGGCCTCGCGGTGCTGGCCCAGGCCGCGGACGCTGCGCGCATCGCCACCATCAGTCTGGCCACCAATTTCGTGCGCGGGTTGGAAGCGGGGAAAGCGGTGGCGCTGGGGCGGGTCGACTATCTCGGCCGCTCCATCGCCCATGCCAGCATGGAGCTGCGGGCGGAGAATGCCGAGGGGCCGCTGCTGGCCACCGCCCATGGCGCCTACCGCATCTTCCGGGAGGATGCCGGCGGCCCCTGAGCGGCCTTTACAGAACCTCTGGAATGTGCATTCCGTAGATGCACCGTGTTGCACTTCACGTTCCAACGGGCGTGACAACGGGGGAGGCAGCCGACGGATCGGATACGAAAAGACCGTTGACGGAAAACCGTCATCGGTCTGCCATCTCGATCTGCCATGGCATCGCGCCGGACGGCATCCCCCTCGGGGGCCGATGCCGGCCGAACCGGCCTTCGCAGGAACGGACGACCGAACTCAGGGAGGGTCCCATGAACATCAAGACCTTGCTGCCGGCTGCAGCGGCACTGGCCGTGCTGGGCACGGCCGCGCCCAGGCCGGTGACCGCCGAGGAGGTCACGCTCAAGCTCTGGTCGCGGGCCGACCGCTCGGGGCCGCTGCGGGCGGGCAACATCGTCACCGCCGCCGAGCAGCTCAATCGCATGCTGGAGGCGGCCGGTTCCGATCTGCGGGTGAAGATCGACCTGTTCGAGAACAACGCCAAGGGCTTCGACGCCGACGCCCTCGATCTGATGAAGGCCTTCGCGGTGGACAAGGGGCCGGATCTCTATGTCGCCGCACATGAATGGATCGGGGCCTTCGTCGAGGCCGGCTACGCCAAGAAGCTCGACGACCACATCGCCGCCAACCCGGAATTCTATTCCGACATGATTCCGTCGCTGTGGAAGTCGGTCGAGTACAAGGGCGGCCGCTATGGCATCCCGCAGGATACCGAAGTCCGCATGTTCTTCTACGACAAGGAGATGCTGCGGAAGATCGGCAAATCCGAGGAGTTCATCAACGGCCTGCCGAAGATGGTCGAAAGCGGCGAATTCACCATCTACGACCTGACCGATCTGGCCAAGGAAGTGGTCGATGCCGGGGTCGCCAAATACGGCATCGTCCACCGGCCCAATGTCGGCCCCGACTTCCAGATGCTGATGGCCAGCTTCGGCTTCGATCCCTATGACGAGGAGAAGGGCAAGCTGCAGGCCAGCGAACGGGCCCTCAACGCCTTCTACGACTGGCTCAAATACAGCGTGGACGCCGGCGTCATCCCCGCCAACATGACCTCCTGGTCGTGGGATTCGGTGCATGCCTCCTTCCGCACCGAGCGCACCGCCTTCATCAAGTTCCACGGCATCTGGAACGTGCCGCCGCAGATGAAAGCCCGCGGCTTCAAGGGCCCGGAGGACTACTTCAACGCCATCGGCTGGCTGCACAGCCCGCCCGAGAAGAAGGGTGGCAGGCCGGCCAACCTGTCGCACCCCATCATCTACGTGGTGTCGCCCAAGTCCAAGTATCCGGAACTCGCAGCATATCTGATCGGCCTCGCCAGCCAGCCCTATCTCAACACCAAGCATGCGGTGACCACCGGCCATCTGCCGATCAAGTTCAGCCAGCTCGGCCTGCCCGAGTTCCAGAAGGAAGGCTGGGCGCTGCGGGCCGGCGCGCCGATGCTCAAATACACCACCTTCATGCCCAACCATGCCCAGGTCGGGCAGTTCAACGCGATCATCTACAAGGGCATCCAGGCGGTCGAGACCGGCCGTCTCGATCCCAAGGACGCCACCAGCTTCGTGCTCGACGAGCTGGAAAGCGAGCTGGGTGACGAGGTCATCCTGCTCGACTGATCGGGGTGTCACCGGTGCGGGCTGCGGGCGGCGTTCCGCCGCCCGCCCCTTCTTCGGAGCAGCGCGAACATGGCAGGATACGGGGCCACCAGCCGTCAGCGGCAGCGCATCAATGCCATCGTCTTTCTCGGGCCGGCCTGCATCCTCCTCTTCTTCTTCTTCATCGCCCCGGTGCTGGTGGACATCTTCGTCGCCTTCACCGACATGGGCCGCACCCTCAAGATCAACGAGCTGACCACCGCCAATTTCGAGCGCATGTTCACCCGCGACCGGCGTCTCGCCCAGACCCTGGCCACCACCTTCATGTACGTGCTGGGCACGCTGGCCATCTTCAACGTCACCTTCGGCCTACTGCTGGCGCTGGTGACCACCGCCGTGCCCGACCGAGTGGGCAGCTTCTTCCGCTCGGTCTGGCTGCTGCCGAGGATGAGCCCTTCGGTGATCTACGCCCTGCTCTGGGCCTGGGCCATCGATCCCAACGAGCGGGGCCTCCTCAACCAGATCCTGATCAACACGGTGGGCATCGGCCCCATCGACCTGATGAACGATCACCCGCTGCTGCTGATCATCGTCGCCAACGGCTTCATCGGCGCCTCGATGGGGATGATCATCTTCACCAGCGCCATCCGCGCGATCCCCG
>CAYYZI010000143.1:0-7091 GCA_964475675.1 uncultured Geminicoccaceae bacterium | reverse complement strand
GGCCGGGATGCGGGATCGGAGCCGGGAAGGGAACGGATCAGGCGTCGGTGCCGGGCCGCTCGTAATAGCGGGGGGCGTCGGGCGCCGCGTCCTTGGGCGGCATGGCCGGCTGCGGCAGGGCATAGAAGCGGGGCTCGCGATCGTCCCAGGAGGGTTCGAAGGGCAGACGCATCCTGAGCTGGCTCCGCCGCTCCTCCGCCTCGCGCATGGCCTTCTGGAGCTGCTCGGCGAGCTTGCGGTTCCAAGGCAGCACATAGGCCCGCGGCTCGTCGAGCTCGGCCAGCTGCAGCCAGAGATAGATGCCGCGGCCTTCCTCCATGGTGCTGCCCAGCACGGTGGCCTCATCGGCGGTCGACAGCCACCATTCCATGGCCACCGGCTTGGGCTTGCTCAGGAGCTCGGTGAAGGCCAGGTAGGAAAGCGGCAGGAACAGCAGGGTGGCGCCGAGTGCCGCCAGTTTCACCCCCATCCGGCGCGGTGACCAGACGGTGATGGAGGCCAGGAAGCCGATCAGCCCGGCGGCGACGAGAAACAGATCGGGAAGGGTCATCATGATTTCTTTCTCCAGGCGCGCAGCGGCTTCTGCAGGCTGTGCACGCTGCCCGGCTGCAGGCGGCCATACTGGTCCAGCCTGAAGCGGTAGACCGTCAGCTCCTGGCCCTCGCGGGTCAACTCGACCTTGCTGGCGAGCAGCTGCTTGGCGGATTCCTGCGCATTGCGCTTGACGCTGGTGACGATCGTCACCGGGATCGGATAGACCTTGGCGGCGTTGCGGTAGAGATGGACATTGACCGCATATTCGCCGGGCGGAATGCCGCGCGAGTAGGATACTTCGTAGTTCATGCCGGTGGCATCGGCCCGCTTGCCGAGATCGTCGCGCAGCAGATTGAACACGAGGCCGCCCTTGTTGGAGTAGCCCACCGGCACGTCGCCGGGCGCCTCCACCCACAGATCGACATCGGCATCGATCTCATCCGGCCAGCGGATCTCGACGATGACGTTGCCGGGAGGCTCGCTGTCCTCGGACTGCTTGGCCCCCGGCGGGTTGAGATGGGGCAGCATGAGGATCACCACCGCCACGAAACCGGCCAGCGCCAGCATGATGACGTCGCGGAACACCGTCCCCGAATCGTCCTCTTCGAACAGATCAGGCCCCGGCATAGCGCTCACCCATCTCCACGGCCTGGGTCAGCACCCGCACGGTGCCGCCTTCCAGCAGCCGGTAGTTGATCATCAACCACACATTGAGCACCGAACCCACCAGCGTAGTGTGCAGGGCCACCGACATGCCGTCGATCAGGGTGGAGATCATGGGCCCGACCGCGCTGACATCGGAGGCCGCCTCCGGGTTGACCCCGCCCAGCGCGATGATGAAGCCGAGGACGGTGCCGATCAGCCCCAGAATGACGAGGCTGTTGGCGACATGGCGCACCGGCACGATGCGGGAGAAGAGCTTGACCTTGAGCACGCCTGCGAGATTGGCGCGGGTGGCCGCGTCCCGGCCCTCGATCTGGCTGAGGAATTCGCCGCTCTTGGTGCCGGCCGGCCGGATCCCGCGTTTGAGGGCGTTGAGCTCGCGGCTGGTGGCCACCAGCCGCTGCACGCACCAGACATTGCCGAGCAGGAAGACCATGACGATCAGCCCCACCAGCCGGGTGCGGTCGGCGGCCAGCAGCGGATCGAGCCAGCCCTGCAGCCAGGCCGCGCCGACCAGCGCCAGCGCGATGCTGTTCAGCAGGACGAAGCGCATCACCAGCAGATAGCGGTGGGCGAGTTCGTGGCTGGTCGCCAGCAGGGCGGAAATCCGGGCCAGCGAGGTTCGGCCCGGAGGCGGGACGGTGGAAACAGGGGTCGCAACGGATTGCGGCATGACTACGGCTCCATAAACCCGGACGGCACTGCGGCCGTCGCGCATCACGACTGGAAACCAAGCAGAGGCTACCTGTCCCTCCGGAGAGCATGCCTCTGGCGCCGGACCGTCCAAGCCTATGCTCTGCTTGGTTAACGGTCGTTTAACGCCGGGCATGCTTCGTGCCACCTCGGATACTAATCGGTTCCGGGGAGCGTTTCTACTAGAGATTGAAAACATTCGAGGCAAATCCCGCCCCAAGGGCGTCGGCCGAAGACCGTGCCGTTAACCTTTGCTTAGCCTCGCCGTGCTAGACCGGCTGCAGTCGAACCGAATCACCCAGCCGAGGCGGAACGCGCCCGGAAGGCCATGCCGCAAGCAACCGTCGACTCGCCCAAGCTCGCCAGCAAGATCGAGGCCCTGCGCTTCGCCGCCGAGGACGGGCATGCCGAATCGATGTTTCTGCTCGGGGTCGCCTACGCCCAGGGAAGGGGCGTCGAGCAGAGCGACACGCTCGCCGCCCGCTGGTTCCACCAGGCGGCGCGCAAGGGCCATGCGCGGGCCCGCACCAGCCTCGGCTACCTCCATTCGGTCGGCCGCGGGGTCCGCCTCAACCCGGTGCTGGCCTACGTGCTGCTGAGCCAGGCCGCGGCCGAAGGCGACGTGCTGGCGAGCGATCTCCTGATCCGCCTGCGTCGGCGCATGTCGCCACCCCAGGTCAAGGAGGCGGAAAAGCGGGCGGCCAAGGCGCTCGCCCTGTGACCGGCCCGCTGCCGCCGGCTAGCGGTCGTCGACCAGGATGCCGTAGGGGATGGCGCCCACCGGCACCGATTTCACGACCTTCATGTTCTCGGTGTCGATGATCGAGAGATCGTCCGACAGACCGTTGGTCACATAAAGCCACTTCTCGTCGGCCGAGAGTGCCAGGCCCCAGGGCCGGTTGCCGACCAGCAGATAGCCCTGCACGCTGCGCTGGCGCACATCCACCACCGCCACATGGTTGGCACGCCCCAGCGCCACATAGGCCCGGCTGCCATCGGCGGTGATCAGGAGATCCACCGGCGTCACCTGCTCGGGACGAAAGCCGGTGGGCAGGAAGCGCACATCGCCGACGATGCGGAGCGTCGCCACATCGATGATGTCGACCAGGCCGGCCAGCTCGGCCGACACCCAGAGCTCCTTCTGGTCGGGGGTGATGGCGAAGCGCCGCGGCCGGGTGTCGGTGACGATGTCGGCGATCACCTCCTGCGCCTCGGTATCGACCACATGCACGAGATTGGCGGCCTCGGAGGCGACGAAGGTACGCCTGCCGTCGGCAGTGATCAGCACTCCCTCGGGCTCCTCGCCGGTGTAATATTCCTCCAGCAGCTCGCCGGTGGTCACGTCGTAGACCGAAAGGCTGGCATCCTCCTCGTTGGAGACGTAGAGGCGCCGCCCGTCGGGATGCAGATCGAAGGTCTCGGGCGCGGGCACGTCGCGGATGCGGCCCAAGAGCTTGCGCGTGCGCACATCGTAGATGGCGATGATCGAGTCGTCGCCGCAGGCGACAAAGAACCGTTCCCGGTCGGCGCTGAAGATCATCCCCCGCGGGCGGCCGCAGGTGGCGATCGATTCGACCAGTGTGCCGTCCTTCTCGAGAACGGTGATGGTGTTGCTTTTCTCGTTGCTGACGAACAGAAGACCCGTACCTGCGGCATCTGCCCGGGCGGCAACGGAAAGCCACAGGACCGCGCACAGGCCGGCCCAGCCGAGGCCTCTCTTCCGTTCCGCCGATCGCCGGTAAATCATCGTTCCTCCCTGCCTCTGTCGACGGCATCGTGACGGCGCTTCGCCGCTCCTCCGCACGCCTGCCTCGCTTGACGCCAACCGGCCATGCCGGTACGGTTCATGGCATTGGTGCGGCAATCACGGGGCGCCACCAAGCCCCGCAACAAACGATCAGGGAGTTCCCTATGCGCGTCAACCTCGTTCGTGGCGGCTCGGCGCTGGGTGTGCTGAGCCTCGCCTCGGTGTTGCTGTTTCCCGGCCCTGTAGCCGGTCAGGAGACCAGCAAGACGCTGGTCTATGCCGACATGCAGACGGTCACCCAGGACATGCTCGACCGGGCGGCCGGCGACGGCAACAATTTCCTGCATCCCCAGCACAACTACGCACAGACCCGGTTCTACCCGAACCGGCAGATCAATACCGACAATGTCCGCAAGCTGCGACCGGCCTGGATCTTCCAGACCGAGGTGGTCGACACGATGGAGACCGCACCCATCGTGGTCAACGGCATCATGTACGTGACCACCGCCTTCAACCATGTCTATGCCCTCGATGCCGAGACCGGCGCCGAGATCTGGCACTACAAGCACAAGATGGGACCGGTCACGACCTATTGCTGCGGCCCCAACAACCGCGGCGTCGCGGTGGCCGGCAACCAGGTCTTCATGGGCACGCTGGACGCCCGGCTGGTAGCGCTCGATGCCAAGACCGGCAAGCCGCTGTGGGATGTCGAGATCGCCGATCCCGAGCTCGGCTACAGCGAAACCATGGCGCCGATCGTGGTCGAGGACAAGGTGATCATCGGCACCAACGGTGGCGAGTACGGCATCCGCGGCTTCGTCAAGGCCTTCGATGCGGCCACCGGCGAGCTGCTCTGGACCTTCCATTCGATCCCCGAGAATTCGGTCGGCGAATGGCGCGAGACCGATTTCGCCGGGCGCTCGCTGAACCGGGACATCGCCGCCGAGAAGAAGGCCCTCGAGAAGCTCGGAGACCCCTACAAGACCCTGGGCGGCGGCGTGTGGCAGCCTCCCGCCTATGATCCCGAGACGCGGCGCCTCTATTTCGTGGTCGGCAATCCCTCGCCCGATCTCGACGGCTCGCTCCGTCCGGGCGACAATCTCTACACCGACAGCCTGGTATCGATCAGTGTCGATACCGGCGAATATGTCTGCCATTACCAGTACATCCCGCACGATGTCTGGGATCTGGACTCGGTGAGCCCGCCCATCCTGACCATGGTCAAGGACGAGAACGGCAACGAGATCAAGGGCGTGCTCCATGGCGGCAAGCTGCCCTACGTGTTCGTCCACAAGGCCGAGGATTGCAGCCTGATCCGCTATTCCGAGCCGATGGTGCCGCTGGAGAATCTGTGGGCGCTGCCGACCCCCGAAGGCACCCGCATGCTGCCGGGTGCCAATGGCGGTGTGGAATGGTCGCCGATGGCCATCAACCCCAATCTGCGGCTGGCCTATGCCGCCAACCTGCACCAGCCGATGACCTATCATGTCGAGAGCACGCCCTATCCCGAGGGCAAGCTCTGGCTGGGCGGCGCCTTCAAGGTGATCCCCGGCGAGCAGCAGTGGGGCAACGTCTCGGCGGTGGATTACGACACCGGCAAGATCCGCTGGAAGGTCAAGACCGAGCAGCCGATGATCGGCGGCGTGCTCGCCACCGCCGGCGGTCTGGTGTTCGCGGGCGAGGGCAACGGCCTCTTCAAGGCCTATGACGCGGCCACCGGCGCGGTGCTCTGGAGCTTCCAGGCCGGCGCCGGCGTCAACGCCCCGCCCTCCTCCTACGCCGTCAACGGCAAGCAGTACATCGTCGTGGCGGCGGGCGGTAACGCCCAGCTCAACTACAAGCGTGGCAACAACATCATCGCCTTCACGCTGGCCGAGTAACCGGCCATTGCCGCAACGCGGCGGGGGCCACCGCGAGGTGGCCCCCTTTTTCTGGCAAGAGGGAGAAAACGGCACCGATGCAGTGGCTCATCCTGGCATTTCTGATCTTCCCCGCAGCCCTGGCGACGGCGCAGGAGATGCCGCCGGCCGCCGAGGTCTGCGCCGGCTGTCACGGAACCTCGGAGAGGCTTCCCAGCGATCCCGCCTACCCCATCCTGAGCGGCCAGCAGTATTACTACCTCTACGTCCAGCTCAAGGACTTCAAGGCCGGCCGACGCGAGAACGAAATCATGCAGGGGGTGGTCGCCGATCTCGACCGCAAGGCGATGAAAGCCATCGCCCAGTACTGGTCCGAGCAGCCCTGGCCGCGCACCGGCTTCAGCTATGACGCCAACGACCGGAAGCTCGCCGAGCAGGCGGTGGTTTCCGCCGAATGCACCGCCTGCCATCTGGGCGGTTTCGAGGGCAACAGCCGGGTACCGCGACTGCGAAACCAGCAGCCCGGCTATCTCCAGAAAACCATGCTCGACTACAAGTACCGGCGGCGGCTCAATTCCCCCAACATGCTGGCCCTGTTCAAGACCATTCCGGACGCCCAGATCGAGGCGCTGGCCCGCTATCTGTCCGGCCTCTGAGCGGGTGCGGCGCGCTCAACCGGCGGATTCGAGGAGTGCCCGGATCCCGGGACTCGCTGCCAGTTCGGCGGCGCTGCGACCCTTGCGGTCGCGCAGATCCGGATCGGCGCCACGCGCCAGCAGCAGCTCGACCATCTCGCGGTGATCGCGCGCGGCGGCAATCATCAGTGCCGTCATGCCGCGATCGTCGCGGGCATCGAGCGGGGCGCCGCGATCCAGCAGCAATGTGGCGGTGGCGACACCGTCGGGCGCCGGCGTGTCGTTGGCATGGCCGGCTGCCCACATCAGCGCGGTCAGCTCATGGCCATAGCGCCGGTCCGCGGGAACTCCGGCATCGAGCAGGCGGCGGACGATGCTGGTGAAGCCGCGAGCCGCGGCGTAGACGATGGCGCTCTTGCCGGTACGGTCCCGGCGATCGGGATCGGCTCCGTGACGCAGCAGCAGATCGACCAGGCGATCGCTGCCCTTGAAGGCGGCGGCGATCAGCGGCGACACACCCTGGCGATCGGCGAGATCGGGATCGGCCTTCCGCTGGAGCAGAAAGCGGGCCATGCCCCGCCGGTTCGCCCGTACCGCCAGCAGCAGCGGGGTGTCGCCGACGAGGTTGGGATGATCGATCTCCGCCCCGTGCTCCAGCAGCAGCGCGGCGAGGCGACGCTGCCCCGCCTTGGCGGCGACACTCAGCGCGGTATTGCCGATCCGGTTGCGGGCCCTGACCGAAGCCCCGAGATCGAGCATCCGCACCGCTTCCTCGACACAGCCCTTGCGCGCCGCCTCGAGCAGCAGGAAATCCCGGTCGCGGCGGTTGTCGTAGCGGGCCAGAACATCGAGCTTGCGCGCCAGCTCGCTGCAGACATAGCGGTTGCCGGCGCGATCGCCGGCGGCCGAGACACTGCCCGCGGCGCCGGCCAGCAACAGCGCCGACAGGACAGCCACCAT
>CAYYZI010000142.1:0-7098 GCA_964475675.1 uncultured Geminicoccaceae bacterium | reverse complement strand
CGTGATGGACCCGGAAAAGCGGGTGCAGAAGGTGCTCGAGGCGTTCGAGCAGGAGACCGGAGAGCCCGTCGAGGTGGTCACCTTCGTGCGCATGGCACTGGGTGAGGGGGTCGAGAAGCGCGAGGGCGACTTCGCCGCCGAGGTGGCCGAACTGGGCGGCTGAAGCGGCGCATCGCCAGCGGTCGGGGCGCGGCACGGGGCCGCGCCCGGCTTTGCGGAGAGCGGAACGGCATGCAGGACGGCCCGGCAGCGTCTTCGAAATACCGTCGTGTTCTCTTGAAGATGTCGGGCGAAGCGCTGATGGGTGACCGCGACTACGGCCATGACAGCGAGGTGCTGCGCCATCTCGCCGAGGACATCAAGGCCGCCCGGGCGATGGACATCGAGCTGTGCATCGTCATCGGCGGCGGCAACATCGTCCGCGGCAGCACCCTCGCCGCCGCCGGTGTCGAGCGCACCAGCGCCGACTACATGGGCATGCTGGGCACGGTGATCAACGCCCTGGCCATCCAGAGCGTGATCGAGAAGACCGGCATCCAGACCCGGGTGATGTCCGCCATTCCCATGTCGGCGGTGTGCGAGCCCTACATCCGTCGCCGCGCCCTGCGCCATCTGGAGAAGGGCCGGGTGGTGATCTTCGCCGCCGGTACCGGCAATCCCTTCTTCACCACCGATACGGCGGCTGCTCTGCGGGCTGCGGAGATGAACTGCGACGCCCTGTTCAAGGGCACCCAGGTGGACGGCGTCTATTCGAGCGATCCCAAGCGCGATCCGCATGCGGTGCGCTACGACCGGTTGACCTATCTCGACGTGTTGTCCAAGGATCTGCGGGTGATGGACGCCTCGGCAATTGCCTTGGCGCGGGAAAGTCGGATCCCGATCATCGTCTTTTCGGTCCGCCAGCCGGGCAGCTTTCCCAGGGTGCTGCGGGGCGAAGCTCCGCATACGGTCATCGAGGAGGCGGAGGCATGAGCCAGGGCGAATTCGACCTCAAGGACATCAAGAAGCGGATGGACGGCGCGGTCGAAGTGCTGCGGCGCGAATTCGCCGGCCTGCGGGCCGGCCGGGCCTCGGCCCGGCTGCTCGACCCCATCACCGTCGAGGCCTACGGTACCGAGATGCCGCTGTCGCAGGTGGCCACGGTGGGGGTGCCGGATCCCCGCATGCTGAGCGTGCAGGTCTGGGACAAGGGGCTGGTCAAGGCGGTGGAGAAGGCGATCCGCAGCTCCGATCTCGGGCTCAATCCGCAGACCGAGGGCAACCTCATCCGGGTGCCGCTGCCCGAGCTCAGCGAGGAGCGGCGGGCGGAGCTGGTCAAGGTCGCCCACCGTTACGCCGAGCAGGCGCGGGTGGCGGTGCGCAACGTGCGGCGCGACGGCATGGAGCAGCTGCGGCGCATGGAGCGGGAAGGGCTGCTGTCCCAGGACGAGCATCGCCATCTCGCCGAGGAGATCCAGAAGCTCACCGACCAGCACATCGCCGCCATCAACAGCCTGCTCGAGCAGAAAGAAAAGGACATCATGACGGTATGAGGAGCGCATCTTATTGAACGTGCGCCCGTCGCCGACCGCCGGTTTCGAGACCGGACTGCCGGTACACATCGCCATCATCATGGACGGCAATCGCCGCTGGGCGCGCGCCCATGGCAAGCCGGTGATCTACGGCCACCGGCGCGGCGCCGAGACGGTGCGGCGGACGGTCGAGGCCTGTGCCAAGCTCGGCGTCCGCTACCTCACCCTCTATGCCTTCTCCTCGGAGAACTGGCGTCGTCCCCGCGACGAGGTCGGCGAACTCATGAACCTGCTGCGCTACTATCTGCGGCGCGAGATCGAGAACCTGCACCGCAACGGCATCCGGGTGCGGGTGATCGGCGAGCGCAGCGGCCTGGCGGCGGATATCGTCGAGCTGATCGAGCATGCCGAACGGCGCACCGCCGCCAACCGGCGGATGGATCTGATCGTCGCCCTCAACTACGGCGGCCGGCGGGAGATCCTGCTGGCCGTGCGTCGACTGGCGGCGCGCGTCGCCCGCGGCGAACTGGCGCCCGAGGAGATCGAGGAAGCCCATATCACCGCCGCCCTGTTCACCGCCGGCATTCCCGATCCCGATCTCCTGATCCGCACCAGCGGTGAGCAGCGGATCAGCAACTTCCTGCTCTGGCAGCTGGCCTACACCGAACTCGTCTTTGTGCCGGTGAGCTGGCCCGAGTTCGAGGAGCGGCATCTGTTCGAGGCGATTGCCGAGTTCAGCCGCCGCGAACGGCGCTATGGGGCGTCCGCTGGCTGAGATCTTCGACTCCGCCCTGCGGCGACGTCTGGTCACCGGCACGGTGCTGGCGGTCCTGGTGGTGGCGGCGATCTTCGCCGGCGGGCCGGTGTTCACCATTTTCCTGATCGTCACCGCCGCGGCCATGGCCCGCGAGCTCGGCCGCCTGGTGGAGCGCGAGCCGCGCCTGCGCCTGCTCCTGAGCCTCGGCATTCTGGCCGCCGCCCTGGTCGGTCTGCCGGCGTTCCACCTGTTCGGCTGGCGTACCGGCCTCGTGGCCATTCTGGCCCTGGCCCTGGCGGTGGCGGCGATGGGTGCCGCCGCCGGCCGCAAGCCCCTTGCCTGGCTGGCCGCCACCCTCTACCTGCTGCTGCCGCTGGCGGCGCTGCTGTGGCTGCGCCGGTACAACGCCGAAGGTGCCTGGCTGGTTCTCTGGCTGTTCCTGGTGATCGCCGCCACCGATACCGGCGCCTATTTCGTCGGTCGCACGGTGGGCGGTGCGAAACTCGCGCCCCATATTAGCCCGGGCAAGACCTGGTCGGGCCTCGCCGGCGGCATGCTGCTGGCCGGCCTCAGTGGCGGCATTGCCACCTGGCTGCATGGCGACGGCCCGCAGACGGCGGCCTTGGCGACGCTGGCGGCGACCTTGCTGGCGGCGGTGGCGCAGGGTGGAGATCTCGTGGAATCCTGGCTCAAGCGACGCTCCGGTGTGAAGGACAGCGGCACCCTGCTGCCCGGTCATGGCGGTCTGCTGGACCGCTTCGACGGTATCCTGTTCGCCGCTCCCTGCTTCGCCCTGCTGATCGCGCTCACGCGTCTTTCCGGAGGCGGCGGATGAGTGCCGGCCGCATCCGCTGGCCGCGGCGGGTCACCATCCTCGGCGCCACCGGTTCGATCGGCCGCTCGACCTTGGCGGTGATCGCCGAACAGCCGGAGCGTTTCGAGATCGTCGCCCTGACCGCCCAGCGCAATGTCGCCGAGCTGGCCGCCCTGGCCCGGCGCCACGGTGCCCGGCTGGCGGTGATCGGCGATCCCTCCCGCTATCACGAGCTGCGGGAGGCGCTGGCCGGCAGCGGCATCGAGGCGGCGGCCGGGGAAGCGGCGCTGATCGCGGCGGCCGCACGGGCGGCCGATCTGGTGATGGCGGCGATCGTCGGCGCCGCCGGTCTGGCTCCGACCCTGGCCGCGGTCCGCCAGGGTGCGATCGTGGCCCTGGCCAACAAGGAATGTCTGGTGTCCGCCGGCGCCCTGTTCATGCGCGAGGTGCGGCAGCACGGTGCCGTGCTGCTGCCGGTCGATTCCGAGCACAACGCCATCTTCCAGGCGCTGGTCGGTGGTGATCCCGGCGATGTCGAGAAGATCGTCCTTACCGCGTCGGGCGGTCCCTTCCTCCAGCGCAGCCTCGAGGAGATGGCCGGCGTCACGCCCGCCCAGGCGATGGCCCACCCGAACTGGCGGATGGGCGCCAAGATCAGCGTCGACAGTGCGACCATGATGAACAAGGGACTCGAGGTGATCGAGGCCCATCATCTGTTCGCGCTGCCCGGCGAGGCGATCGAGGTGGTGGTCCATCCGCAGTCGGCGCTGCACGGGCTGGTGCTCTATCGCGACGGCTCGATGCTCGCCCAGCTCGGCCCGGCCGACATGCGGGTGCCGATCGCCTCCACCCTGGCCTGGCCCGAGCGGATGCGCTGCGGGGTCGCCCGCCTCGATCTGCTGGCACTGGGGCGGCTCGACTTCGCGGCCCCCGATCTCGAGCGCTTCCCGGCTCTGGCCATGGCCCGCGAGGCGCTCGCCGCGGGTGGCGCGGCGCCGGCCGTGCTCAATGCCGCCAACGAGGTGGCGGTGCAGGCGTTCCTCGAAAACCGCATCGGCTTTCTGGACATCGCGCGCATCGTCGCCGATATGCTGCAGACCCCGCTCGCCACGACCGCCCCGAGCAGCCTCGAAGAGGTTCTCGCGGTCGACCGCGAGGCCCGCGCCCTGACCGCGCAGCGCTGCGCCGAACCCAACCCGAGCAAGGTATACGGAACCCGCGCATGAGCATCGTCGGCCTGATCGCCAGCTACACGATCCCCTTCATCCTGATCCTTTCGGTGGTCGTGTTCGTGCACGAGTTCGGCCATTACTGGGTGGCGCGCCGCAACCGCGTGCGGGTCGAGGTATTCTCGATCGGGTTCGGACCCGAGCTGTTCGGCTGGTACGACAGCGCCGGTACCCGCTGGAAATTCAGCATCGTCCCGCTCGGCGGCTATGTGCGCATGAAGGGCGACGAGGATGTCACCAGCTCCCGCGCGGATGCGGCCACGGCCCTCGATCCCGATGCCTTTCCTTCCAAGACCGTATGGCAGCGGATGGCGGTGGTGGTGGCCGGGCCGCTGGCCAATTTCCTGTTCGCCATCGTCGTGCTGGCGCTCTTGTTCAGCCTGGTGGGACGCCCCTTCACCCCGCCGGTGGTCGGCGAGGTGGTGCCCGGCAGCCCGGCCGAGGCGGCGGGGCTGATGCCCGGAGATCGCATTCTCGCCGTCGATGGCGAGCCCGTCGAGAGTTTCGAGCAGCTCCAGCTGCTGGTGCGCGACCGGCCCGGCGAGCCGCTGCGCTTCACCATCGCCCGCGACGGCCGGCAGATCGAGATCAGCATTACCCCCGAACTGCGGATCCTCAAGGACAATTTCGGCGAGCAGCGGGTGGGGATGATCGGGGTCAGCCGCCGCGGTATCGAGTTCAAGCGTTCCAATCCGTTGCTGGCCCCCGTCGAGGCCACCACCGAGACGGTGCGGATCATCGGCGGTACGCTGTACGCACTGTGGGAAATGGTGACCGGCTCGCGCGGCACCCAGGAGCTCGGCGGGCCGCTCAGGATCGCCCAGATGTCCGGCGAGATCGCCAATCAGGGGCTGCTGCCGGCACTCTGGTTCACCGCCATCCTGTCGATCAATCTCGGGCTCATCAACCTGTTCCCCATCCCCATGCTGGACGGCGGCCATCTGCTGCTTTACACGATCGAGGCGGTTCGCGGCCGACCCCTGACGGAGCGCAGCCAGGAGATCGCCTTCCGCCTCGGCCTGGCGATGGTGTTGAGTCTGATGCTGTTCGCCACCTGGAACGATCTCGTCAACCTGAAGATCTTCGACTTCTTCTCGCGACTGGTCTCGTCCTAGGGGTATCGCGCCGCGTCTTGGTCGGATGAGGGAGGGGCGATGCCTGGGACGGGACGCTGCACGGGACTGTTTTCTGTCCTTCTGTTGGTTCTCTTCTGGGTGACGCCGGCGCCGGCCCAGACCGCAGGCGACATCATCCGCGACATCCGGGTGGAGGGCAACCAGAGGGTCGAGGCCGAGACCGTCGAGAGCTACCTCAAGGTGCGCCGCGGCGACCCGTTCGACCCCAAGCGGCTCGACGATTCCCTGCGCAGTCTGTTCGCCACCGGCCTGTTCGACGATGTCAGCATCGAGCGCCAGGGCGATGTCCTCGTGGTGCGCGTGGTCGAGAACCCGATCATCAACCGGGTGGCCTTCGAGGGCAACAAGCGGATCAGCGACGAGGAACTCGAAGCCGAGGTCCGTCTGCGACCGCGTACCGTCTACTCGCGCGCCGCCGTGCAGAGTGCCGTCGAGCGCATCCTCGAGCTCTACCGGCGCAACGGCCGCTATGCCGCCACGGTCGAGCCCAAGATCATCGAGCTCGACCAGAACCGGGTCGATCTCGTCTTCGAGATCAAGGAAGGTCCGCTCACCAAGGTCTGCGGCATCACCTTCATCGGCAACACCAAATATGCCGACAGCACGCTCAGGGGCGTGATCCGCACCGTCGAGAGCGCCTGGTACCGCTTCTTCACCAGTGACGATACCTACGATCCCGACCGGGTCGAATTCGACAAGGAGCTCCTGCGCCGGTTCTACCAGGCCCGCGGCTACGCCGAGTTCAAGGTGCTGTCGGCGGTGGCCGAGCTGACCCCGGACGGACGCTGCTTCTACATCACCTTCACCGTCGAGGAAGGCCCGCAGTACCGCTTCGGCAAGATCGCCGTCGACAGCCGGCTCAGGGATCTCGACCCCGACCAGCTCCGCAGTTTCGTGACCACCGAGGAAGGCGACATCTACAACGCCGACGAGATCGAGAACACGATCCAGGCACTGACCGACGAGGTCGGCAAGCTCGGCTATGCCTTCGCCCGGATCGAACCGGTCCAGAACATCGACCGCGAGAACCGCACCGTCGAGGTCACCTACCGGATCGAGCAGGGCCCGCGGGTCTATGTCGAACGGATCGACATCAAGGGCAATGTGCGCACCCTGGATTCGGTAATTCGGCGAGAGTTCCGGCTGGCCGAGGGGGATCCGTTCAATACCGTGCTGCTGCGGCGCTCGATCCGGCGCCTGCGCAATCTCGGCTTCTTCGAGAAGGTCGATGTCCGCACCCGTCAGGGCAGCGCGCCGGACCGCATCATCGTCGATGTCGAGGTGGCCGAGAAATCGACCGGCTCGCTGTCCTTCGGCGCCGGCTTCTCCACCGCCGACGGGCCGCTGGCCGATATCCGCCTGTCCGAGGACAATCTGCTGGGCCGGGGGCAGGCGCTGCTGCTCAGCCTCACCGTCTCGGCGCGGCGGCGGCGGATCGAGTTCAGCTTCACCGAGCCCTACTTCCTCGAGCGCGAGATCGCCGCCGGCATCGACCTCGCCCACACCCAGAGCGATTTCCAGAGCGAGAGCTCGTTCGACGAGACGGTCACCCGCGGCCGGTTGCGGGCCAGCTACGATCTCACCGAATACCTTCGGCAACAAGCAATATTCCGAAGGTAAGAAATTTTCTTTCCAGAGTATTCTGTTAGAT